>NZ_JABWRU010000014.1:0-126360 GCF_014269165.1 Pseudomonas sp. SWRI68
CGACTTTGCTGTCGGGACGCATCATGGCGGACTGGCTCCAGAAAGAAATCGGGAGCGCAGCATCGGGCTTCAGGTAGTCGCTTGGAATGTGGGCTTCATGGAGCGGACACCCATCAGACAGAGTGGTCATGTCATTCCACGGGAAAAATGCAATCAGAGGAGGGAAAGTAGAAATCCCGTCCAATTCCCAACTTAATCATTACGCCCCCGCAACTGGCACGGCAAACACTGACATCGCATACATCCGGAGAACAAACATTGTCTCTCGAGATGTTGGATTAGGAAAAGTAGCTGCAGGAACAGGTAATATAACCAAAACCGTACCCGGCGGCCACTATACATCTAACTACGTGATTGACCATTTTGAAAAATACAACCACACGAATCTGTGGGACCTCGTGGAGAAGCATAATGTCGACATACTGGTTCTCAAACCTAACACCGGCTCCCACACACTCGAAGACGCCTTCAACACACTCGAAACCGCCGGCCACCAATATAAAGTCTACGACTACGTCGCCTGCCGTGCATCAGAAATAAAATTGAACCTCTGGATGAAGTTACCTGCCAATAAAATTTGACAGGGAATACCCGATCAGAACTGCGAAGGCGCCGAGTTTTTACTCCAGAAGAGTAAAGGCTGCATCAGGCCCCAACTGCGCCGAACAGGCCTCCCACCGATTCGCAACTCAATACAGAGGTTGTGCATCGGTGAGAAGCCAGTTTGCAGACAGTTCGTACTGAATCTGAGCGCGCCCTACAGCTGACCGACCGGGATATCCCCCCCGCTCTTGCCATCACGCCGCTCACCCATCCACTCATTCACCCGCTGCCCAAACGCCGCCGGTGCCTTGCGCCCGAAGCGCCGCGCCAGGTCGAGGATGGTCTGCTGCGCCAACGCCTCTTCCATGCGCTTCTGCGCCCCCAGCATCACGGCATGAATCGCACAGGTGCCTTCAGTCGCCCAAGCGGGCGGCGAACCTTCGAACAGCGTGCAACGCTCGCGAATCTCGCGGCAGTCGAAAATAGCCTTGGGCCCGTCAATAGCATTGACGATATCCAGTACGGTGATTTCGTCCGACGGCCGCGCCAGGCGGAAGCCACCGCGCACGCCTTCGGTGGCAGCCACCAGCCCGGCGCGGGCCAGTTTGGTGAAAACCTTGGCCAGGTATTCCTGAGGCACACCTTGCAGCTCAGCCAGGTCGCGCACGCTGGACTCACGCGTGTCACCGCGCTCGCCCACCAGGTACAACAGGCAATGGATGCCGTATTCGACGCCAGCACTGTAAAGCGCCATAACAATCTCCGACCAACTTTGTCGCAAATGATACGCGGGGAAGGCCAGCACCGCAAAGCACTTCCCCGCATGTCAGGCAACCTGGTCGCGATGTCAGGGTTGGCGGCTACCCGCGCAGCACCTTCACCTCACCTTGCTTGCCGTCCGTTTCGCGCAAGTACTCCTGCAGCGAGTCGTCCATCGCCTGCAGCCAGCGGGTATGGTGAGGCACGGCCTTGGTGCCGGTGATCACAGAGCGGTACGATTTGTCACGGTAGCCCATGATGTCGTGCTTCTTGTCGCTCTTCCATTGCAGGAAGATGCGGTTCACCGCATCGATATCGAAGCGCGGGTAATCGGTCTGCTCGATCAGGTGCTTGATGTATCGGCCCTGGAATTCATACATCGAAGCGGTGGTTGCCAGCTGCTCCTCTTCCTCGCGCCAGCGCGCGCTGTCGGCCTGCATGGCCGCCTTGGCCGGCAGCTTGATGCGCCCCAGCATGTAGTCGCGCGCAAACCATGCCTGGGCGTCGAACAGGTTGAAGCTGTACCACAGGTCCTGCATGCCCAGGTAGAGCAACTGCGGGTTCTGCTCCCACACCACGCCTTGGTACAACCCGGCAGGCCACAGGCGGTTGTTGGTCTTGAGGGTGAGTTCATCGGGCAGGAACGGGAAGTGATGCTGGTAGCCCGTGCACAGGATGATCGCATCCACACGCTTGTTCGAGCCATCGGCGAAGAACGCCAAGTCGTTTTCGACGCGGACCAGCTGCGGGCGCTCTTCCCAGCCCTTGGGCCATTTGTAGCCCATCGGCTGGGTGCGGTAGGCCGTGGTGATCGAGCGCGCGCCGTACTTGTAACACTGCGAGCCGATGTCTTCGGCCGAGTAGCTGCTGCCGACAATGAGCAGGTCCTGGCCGTTGAATTCCATCGCTTCGCGAAAGTCGTGGGCATGCAGGATACGCCCGGTGAACCGCTCGAAGCCTTCAAACTCCGGCACGTGCGGGGTAGAGAAGTGCCCACTGGCCACCACCACATAATCAAACACCTGCTCGATGCCAAGCCCCGCGCTGTAGTCGTGGGCGCTGACGGTGAACTCGCGGGTGTTCTCATCGAAGCTGACGTTCTTGACCGCAGTATTGAAGCGGATGTAGTCGCGCACCCCGGCCTTCTTCACGCGGCCTTGGATGTAGTCCCACAGCACCTCGCGCGGCGGGTACGAGGAAATCGGCCGGCCAAAGTGCTCATCGAAGCTGTAGTCGGCGAACTCCAGGCATTCCTTGGGGCCGTTGGACCACAGGTAGCGGTACATGCTGCCGTGCACCGGTTCGCCATGCTGGTCGAGGCCGGTGCGCCAGGTGTAGTTCCACATACCGCCCCAGTCGGCCTGCTTTTCGAAGCATACGATCTCGGGCATGGGTGCGCCCTGGGCATGGGCGGATTGGAAGGCACGCAGTTGCGCAAGGCCGGACGGGCCGGCACCGATGATTGCGACACGAAGAGTCATAGTGATTCCTGAACAGTTGAACGCTGAAAAAATGCAAAGGCTCCCCAACCCCGAACGGCAAAAGGCCGGGGGTGGTGGAATTCAGGCGCTACGGTGCAGGTGGAGGGACGGGGCGTTTGCGCATCTGGGTCAGCAGGAGCTTGACCGGCGGGATCGACAACACGTGGAACAGGCTCGAAAGCGGAGAAGGCGTCATTGAGGTCGGCCCGTATCCATCTGCGCAGGGCGCGAAATGGGGGCCTGAGGGGCGGAAGATACGTGTGATCTCGTGCATGGGGGCTGAAATGGCCTCTTTTCTTTATGGTTTCCTTTTTATCTATAACGGATGGGGGTGGGGATATCAAGGTTTGCGGCCCCGCCGCCCCCTCCTCCCTGCCACTGCAGGAGGGGGTGGATAAGAAAAAAAGCTTGCAGGCAATAACTACGACCAATAGAGTCGTAGTTATTCGAGAGGCACCTTGCGTGTGATCGAAGCCCCTTTTTCTCTATCCGACCTCTGCGGAGCACTTGCATGAAATCCAACATCCTGATCATCGGTGCCGGCTTTGCCGGTGTCTGGAGCGCCCTGAGCGCTGCCCGCCTGCTGGACCAGGCGCAACGCGAAGACGTGCGCATCAGCGTGCTCGCCCCGCAACCCGAACTGCGCATTCGCCCACGTTTCTACGAGGCGGATGTGCAGGCCATGAAGGCACCGCTGGGCGAGCTGTTCGAGGCCGTGGGCATTCACTTCATCCAGGGCAACGCTGACCGCATCGATGCCGACGGGCGCAGCGTCAGCTACACCGACGCCGCAGGGCAGCAACAGCAGCTCGGCTACGACCGCTTGATCCTCGCCGCCGGCAGCCAGGTAGCACGCCCGCCGGTGGCGGGCCTGGCCGAACACAGCTTCGATGTCGACCAGATGGAGTCGGCCATCGCCCTTGAGCAGCACCTGCTGCGGCTGGCCGCCCTGCCCGCCTCCCCGGCACGCAACACGGTAGTGGTCTGTGGGGGCGGGTTTACCGGCATCGAGACCGCCACCGAAATGCCCGCGCGCCTGCGCGCCATCCTGGGTGACGACAGCGCGGTGCGGGTGCTGCTGGTCGACCGCGGCGCCAGCGTGGGCGCGGCGCTGGGCGCGGGCATCACCCCTTCGATCCAGGCCGCCTCGGCGCAGGCGAGTGTGCAATGGCTGACCGGCACCTCGGTGGTGGCAGTCGACGCCGGCGGGGTAACCCTTGACAGCGGCGCGTACATCGCCAGCAACACCGTGATCTGGACCGCAGGCGTCAAGGCCAGCCCATTGACCGCACAGGTCGCTGGCGAACGTGACGGCGCGGGCCGCCTGCGGGTCGACGAGCACCTGAAAGTGATCGGCCAGGCGCACATCTATGCCACGGGCGACACTGCGTGGGCCGCCGTCGACGACCTGGGCAACCACGCCCTGATGACCTGCCAGCACGCCATCCCCATGGGCCGGCACTCTGGCAACAATGCGGCCGCCGACCTGCTCGGCGTCGAACCTGTTATCTACCGCCAGCCCAAATATGTCACCTGCCTCGACCTGGGTGACTGGGGCGCGGCCTACAGCGAGGGCTGGGAACGGGAGCTGAAGCTGCACGGCCAGGAGGGCAAGGCGCTGAAACGCCAGATCAACTCGGTATGGATCTACCCGCCAGCCGCTGACCGCGCGCAGGCACTGGCCGCTGCCGACCCGTTGATCCCGATCGTATGACGTCTGATTGCGGGCAAAACCGTCAGTAAACGACGGATTTGCCCGCACACGTCGTTACATTGAATGACTGGTCAATAATGATGGCACTGTGACATCATTTAAATAAAAACGTAAGAGGGTGAGGCACACACACTAAATCCGCAGCGCATCGAGAGCTGGCACCCCCTGGTGAGCCGGCCTTCCGTCCATGCTCTTGACGCCTGCACGCCACCGTCAAGGAGCATTCCATGCAATTACGGAATATGAAGATCGGCATTCGCGCAGCCAGCGTATTCGCCCTGTTGGGCGTATTGGTACTGGCCATGGGCATGATAGCCCTCTATGAAACCCGGCAAATGGATGAGGCCACGGATGAAATCCGTGTCACCTGGATGCCGGCCGTGGTAGCCCTCAGTGAAATCAGCAGCAACCTCGGCCGAGCGCGTGCCATCACCCTGCGCGCAGCGCTGGAAGAAACCGACCTGGAGCGTGCGCGCAGTCTGGACATGCTCAAAAGCATCAATGCGCAACTCAAGGACGGCCTGAAGGATTATGACAACACCATCGTCGCCGCCGATGACCGCGCCCTGTTCAACCGCTTCAATACCGCCCACGAGCAATACGTCAGTCTTCAGGCGCAGGTCATCAGCGACATCGCTGCCGGGCGCCTCGACCAGGCCAAACTGCAGATCAACGGCCCGCTTTCCGAGCATGCCGACAGCATGATGAAAGCCATGGCGGCGCTGATCGCCTACAACGGCAAGGGCGCCGAAGAGGCCTCGCAACGCAGCAGCGACGTCGCTGACCAGGCGTTGACCGCGATCATCGGTTCATTGCTGGTCATCATGCTGGTACTGGCCGCCATCGCCACACTGCTCACCCGCAGCATCGTGGTGCCCCTGGCCGATGCCGTGGCCGTGGCCGAGCGCGTGGCCACCGGCGACCTGACCCAGAACATCCAGGTCACCGGCCGCGACGAGCCTGCCCTGCTGCTGCTCGCCTTGGGCCGCATGCAAGAGAGCCTGCGCGACACCTTGCGCAAGATCGCCGCCTCGTCCGACCAACTGGCCTCGGCCTCCGAAGAGCTGCATACCGTCACCGAAGACACCAGCCGCGGCCTGCATCAGCAGAGCGCCGAAATTGACCAGGCAGCCACCGCAGTCAACCAGATGACCGCCGCCGTGGAAGAAGTGGCCAACAATGCAGTGAGTACCGCTGACGCCTCCAAAGGCGCCGACCGCACCACCCGTGACGGCCGCGACCAGGTCAACCAGGCGCTGGCGTCGATCCAGCACCTGGTCGACGACGTGACCGGCACCTCGGCCGAAATCGAACAGCTGGCCAGCAACGCCAACGAGATCAGCCGGGTGCTCGATGTGATCGGCGCAATCGCCGGGCAAACCAACCTGCTGGCGCTCAATGCCGCCATCGAAGCCGCCCGCGCGGGTGAGGCCGGCCGCGGGTTTGCGGTGGTGGCGGATGAAGTACGCGCCCTCGCCCACCGTACCCAACAGTCGACGGCAGAGATCGAGCAGATGATCGTGGGCATCCAGACCGGCACCGAGCGTGCGGTGACGGCCATGCACAGCAGCCAAGGGCGCGCTGCGGGTACCCTGGAAGTGGCGCAGGGTGCGGGCCAGGCGCTGGAGGTGATTGCCGAGGCCATCGCCTCGATCAACCAGCGCAACCTGGTAATCGCCAGCGCCTCTGAAGAACAGGCACAGGTGGCGCGCGAGGTGGACCGTAACCTGGTGAACATTCGTGACCTGGCGATGCAGACATCGGCGGGGGCAAACCAGACCAGTGCAGCGGCGCAGGACTTGTCGCAGTTGGCAGTGGACCTGAATGGCATGGTGGCGCAGTTCAAAGTCTGATCAGGAATAACCGGGCTGCTTTGCAGCCCATTCGCGGGACAAGCCCACTCCCACAGGTTGATTCAGTTTTTTGAGTGATCCTGTGGGAGCGGGCTTGTCCCGCGAATGGGCCGCAAGGCGGCCACCCGTTGCAACTGTCAGTCGTTGACGCTGATAACCCGCGCACTGTTTACCGCCTGCCCTCGCGTGGCCAGGCAGTAATACAGCGGCACCGTCACCAGCAAGCCGATCAACCAGGACAAATCAGCCCCTTCGACAAGGTTCGAATACGGCCCCACATACAGCGCGGTATTGGCAAACGGCAGCTGCACCGCAATCCCGCAAGCATAGGCAATGATCGCGTGGTGGTTGAAGCGGCCATAGATGCCGCCGTCGGCACTGAAGATAGACGCGATGTCGTACTGGCCCTTCTTGATCAGGTAGAAGTCGATCAGGTTGATCGAGGCCCACGGCACCAGCACCAGCAACAGCGCCAGAATCAGGCCGATGAACTGGCCGATGAAGTCCGCCGATGCATTCAGCGCCACCAAGCCACAGCCCAGCAGAATTACCGAGGCCAGGGCCACCCGCACCTTGATGCTCGGCGTCCACTTGGCGAAGAAGGTCTGGATGGCCGTGACGATCGACAGCACCGCGCCATACAGGTTGAGCGCGTTATGGCTGATGATGTTGAGCAGGAACAGCACCATCAGGATCGGCCCCAGCCAGCCGGTGGCTTGCTTGACCGCGTCCATCGCGTCGGTGCCTTCTGGCACGCACAGCACCGCCACTGCACCAAAGCTGAAGCACAGGATGGTGCCCAGGGTGGCGCCGAAGTAGGTCGCCCAGAACGGCTTGGCAATGCCCACTTCCTTGGGCAGGTAGCGCGAGTAGTCCGAGGTGTACGGCGAGAAGCTTATCTGCCAGATCGTGCCCAGCGACACGGTGGCGATGAAGCCGGACAGGTTGAACGCCCCACGGCTGAAGAAATCAGCCGGCAGCTCCTGGACGAACATCATGATGAAACCGGCCAGCAGCGCCGAGCCCATGACCCAGGTACCGATGCGGTTGAGGATATGTATGAAGCGGTAGCCGATCACGCCGATGGCCGTCGCGCTGAGGGCGCCGATGACGATGGCACCGGGCATCGGCACGCTCGGGGCGATGCCGTGGATGGTCTTGCCCGCCAGCACGATATTGGAAATGAAGAAGCCGACGTAGATCAGCGCCGTGAAGAACACGATCAGCAACGCACCATAACGGCCAAACTGGCCGCGGCTCTGGACCATCTGCGGAATGCCCAACTGCGGTCCCTGCGCAGAAGCCAGCGCGATGACCACGCCCCCGGCAAGATGGCCAAGCACGATGGCGACCAGGCCCCACAACAGGTTCAGGTGGAACACCTGGACCACCATGGCGCCGGTGACGATGGGCAGTGGCGCAATGTTGGTGCTGAACCAGAGGGTGAACAGGTCGCGCGCCTTCCCATGGCGCTCGGCAGGTGGAACGTAATCGACCGTGTGATTCTCGACAAACTGGTGTTGCGATGACGGTTGGGACATGGTTTTCAGCTCGAAAGGTCGTTTTTATCTTTGTAAGGAAACCGCGTCTAGGCGGCCTCTCAGCTGCGGACCATATTATGGTATTCCAAACTTTTGACAACACTGATTCGGTCTAAAAATCTTTAACTGATCCGGTTCAGCAGCCGCGCTCAGGCCGTCTCGCTTTCGCCAAACCCACTATTCACGCGGCTTTGCGCCATTCATCGCGAATTTTGTGCGCTAGAAAATTCCGCTTGCAAATCGAGTATTACGGTATACCATCAGACACATCAACGATAAAAAGCGGCCCACCGCTACCCCTTTCGAGGAACACGCCATGATCGACGCAACCGTCTATAAGAACGTCCTGGGCTCCTTCCCCTCAGGCGTCACCGTCATCACCACCCTGGACGACGACGGCTCGATCGTCGGCCTCACCGCCAGCGCCTTCTCTTCGTTATCGATGGACCCGCCGCTGGTGCTGTTCTGCCCCAACTACAGCTCCGACTCCTACCCTGTGCTGATCAAGCAAAAGCGCTTCGCCATTCACCTGCTGTCCGGTGAACAGCAAGCCGAAGCCTATGCCTTCGCGAAAAAGGGCAAGGACAAGGCCACCGGCATCGAGTGGACCCTCAGCGCCTTGGGCAACCCGTTGCTGGCCAATGCCACCGCCATTATCGAATGCGAACTGTGGCGTGAATACGAAGGTGGCGACCACGCCATCATGGTCGGCAAAGTGCACAACCTCATCGTCCCCGAGCAAGCCCCGCAGCCGATGATCTACTGCCGCGGCAAGATGGCCAGCCTGCCCGCCTTCGCCTGAAGCACCTAGCCTTATTACTGACGCCTGGTGCGCCAGGCGAGACTTTCAAGCTCCGAGGAAAGCCCCATGAAATTTTCGTTGTTCGTACACATGGAACGTTGGGATGAACAGGTCAGCCATCGCCAGCTGTTCGAAGACCTGACCGAACTGACCCTGATGGCCGAGCACGGCGGTTTCAGCACCGTGTGGATCGGCGAACACCACGCCATGGAATACACCATCTCGCCTAGCCCGATGCCGCTGCTGGCCTACCTCGCTGCGCGCACCGAGAAGATTCGCCTGGGCGCCGGCACCATCATCGCGCCGTTCTGGAACCCGATCCGCGTGGCTGGCGAATGCGCCCTGCTCGACGTGATCAGCAACGGCCGCATGGAAGTGGGCCTGGCACGTGGCGCCTACCAGTTCGAGTTCGATCGCATGGCCAATGGCATGCCCGCCACCGACGGCGGCAAAGCCCTGCGCGAGATGGTACCGGTGGTGCGCAAGCTGTGGGAAGGCGACTACGCCCACGACGGCGAGGTGTACAAGTTCCCCACCTCCACCAGCGTACCGAAGCCTTTCAACGCCGAACCGCCGATGTGGATCGCCGCCCGCGACCCGGACTCGCACAACTTCGCCGTGGCCAACGGCTGCAACGTCATGGTCACCCCGTTGATGAAGGGTGATGAAGAAGTGCTGGACCTGCGCAACAAGTTCCAGACGGCCCTGGACAACAACCCGGATGTGCCACGCCCGCAACTGATGGTGCTGCGCCACACCCACGTGCACAGCCCGTCCGAGCCTGAAGGCTGGAAGGTCGGCGCCCAGGCCATTTCGCGCTTCTATCGCACCTTCGATGCCTGGTTCGGCAACAAGACCGTACCGGTCAATGGCTTCCTTGCGCCAAGCCCGGAGTCGAAGTTTGCCGAAGTGCCGGCGTTCCAGCTGGAGAACATCCGCAAGAACACCATGATCGGTACACCCGAAGAGATCATCGCGCGCATCAAGTACTACCAGGAACTGGGCGTCGACGAGTTCAGTTTCTGGTGCGACAACAGCCTGCCCCACGCCGAGAAGAAGAAGTCGCTCGAGCTGTTCATCAACGAAGTGGTGCCGGCATTCGCCTGAATTCCCTTTGCCTGAAGTAGTTGCGGGATCAGCCCGCTCCCGGGGGTCCTCGTGGCCCTCGCGAGCGGGCATTTTTTTGAGTTTTCGGCCGGTACAGATGCCGCGCAAATCAAGGGATCAAGACGCCTTTCGTCCCCCGGCAAGAGATTTTTCCAGCCCCCTCTTGCACAACAAATATTATGGTATACCATCAGACAACAAGAGCTGATAACCCTCACCAGGAGCCACCCATGAGTTTCGAAATCCGCAAGATCGTCACCTACTCCGAAGAGACCCGCATCGAAGGCGGCAAGGCCACCGACAAACCGGTGACCATGGTCGGCCTGGCTGTGGTGATCAAAAACCCATGGGCCGGTCGCGGTTTTGTTGAAGATCTGAAGCCGGAAATCCGCGCCAATTGCTCCGAGCTGGGTGCGCTGATGGTCGAGCGCCTGATTGCCGCCATCGGCGGTGCCGACAAGATCGAAGCCTACGGTAAAGCCGCAGTGGTCGGCGCCGACGGCGAAATCGAGCACGCCTCTGCCGTGATCCACACCCTGCGCTTTGGCAACCACTACCGCGAAGCGGTGCAGGCCAAGAGCTACCTGAGCTTCACCAACAAGCGCGGCGGCCCAGGCACCTCGATCCAGATCCCGATGATGCAGAAGGACGACGAAGGCCTGCGTTCGCACTACATCACCCTGGAAATGCAGATCGAAGACGCCCCACGTGCCGACGAAATCGTCGTGGTCCTGGGCGCCGCCGACGGTGGCCGTCTGCACCCGCGCATCGGTAACCGCTACATCGACCTGGAAGAACTGGCTGCCGAAAAAGCCAACGCTCAATAACAACAACCAAGACGGGCCGGGGCGTGGCGTGCTTACCCGCCGCGCCCGACCTTCAAGGAGCGCCCTCCATGATTCAGCCTGTCGCTGAACGCACACCGGCCGGGACCAGTTACCTGGTTCAAGGCCAGGGCCAGGCTGTGGTACTGATCCACGGCGTGGGCCTGAACAAAGAAATGTGGGGTGGTCAGTTCGTTGGCCTGGCCAACGACTACCGCGTCATCGCCTATGACATGCTCGGCCACGGCCAGAGCGCGCTGCCAGCCGCCGACACCAGCCTGGAAGGCTACGCCGCCCAACTCGCCGAGCTGCTCGACCACCTGCAGATTGCCCAGGCAACCGTCATCGGCTTCTCCATGGGCGGCCTGGTAGCCCGCGCCTTCGCCCTCGCCTACCCGCAACGGCTGGCGGCGCTGGTGGTGCTCAACAGTGTGTTCAACCGCACCCCCGAGCAAAGTGCCGGGGTAATCGCCCGCGCCGCCCAGGCTGCAGAACTGGGCCCCGACGCCAACGTCGACGCCGCCCTCGACCGCTGGTTCAGCCGTGAATACAAGGCCGCCAACCCGGCCCAGGTCGCCGCCATTCGCCAGGTACTGGCGAGCAACGACCCGCAGGGCTACCACACTACCTATTCGCTGTTCGCCACCCAGGACATGTACCGCGCCAGCGACCTGGGCAGTATCCAGGTGCCGACACTGATCGCCACCGGCGAACTCGACTCGGGCTCCACCCCGGCCATGACCCGCCAGCTTGCCGCCAGCATTCCGGGCGCGCACAGCGTGGTCCTCGCCGAGCAACGGCATATGATGCCGGTGGAAGCACCGCGTGAAGTCAACAAGATGCTGTTGGACTTCCTCAAGCAAGCCCGCACCCTCACCGAATCCGCCAAGGGGATTGTTGCATGACCCTCGTACGTTTCCAGATGTGCATCGACGGCCAATGGCTCGATGCCCAGAGCGGCAAGACCTTCGACAGCCTCAACCCGGCCACCGCCCAAGCCTGGGCGCAACTACCCGACGCCGACGAAGCCGATGTGGAGCTGGCCGTGCAGGCCGCCCAGCGCGCGTTCGACAGCAAGGCCTGGCGCAGCATCACCGCCACTGCGCGCGGCAAGCTGCTGCGCCGCCTGGGTGACCTGATCGCCGAGAACAAAGAGCACCTGGCCCAGCTGGAAAGCCGTGACAACGGCAAGCTGATCCGCGAAACCCGCGGCCAGGTCGGCTACCTGCCAGAGTTCTTCCACTACACCGCAGGCCTTGCCGACAAGCTCGAAGGCGGCACCTTGCCGTTGGACAAGCCGGACCTGTTCGCCTACACCGTGCACGAGCCGATCGGCGTGGTCGCCGGGATCATCCCGTGGAACAGCCCGCTGTACCTGACCGCGATCAAGCTGGCCCCGGCCCTGGCCGCCGGCAACACCATCGTGCTCAAACCGTCCGAACATGCCTCGGCGACCATCCTCGAACTGGCTCGCCTGGCCCATGAGGCCGGCTTCCCGCCGGGCGTGGTCAACGTGGTCACCGGCTACGGCCCAAGCACCGGCGCGGCGCTGACCCGCCACCCGCTGGTGCGCAAGATCGCCTTCACCGGCGGCGCCGCCACCGCCCGCCACGTGGTGCGCAGCAGCGCCGAGAACTTCGCCAAGCTGTCGCTGGAGCTGGGCGGCAAGTCGCCGAACATCATCTTTGCCGACGCCGACCTGGACAGCGCCATCAACGGCGCCGTGGCCGGCATCTATGCCGCCTCCGGGCAAAGCTGCGTGGCCGGTTCTCGCCTGCTGGTGCAGGACGAGATCTTCGACGAATTCGTCGCCCGCCTGGTCGAGCGTGCCAAGCGCATCCGCATCGGCAACCCGCAGGACGAGGCCAGTGAAATGGGCCCGATGGCCACCGCCCAGCAACTGGCCGTGGTCGAAGGCCTGGTCGCCGCGGCCAAGGCTGAAGGGGCCAAGCTGCACTTGGGCGGCAAGCGTGCCGAGGTTGAGGGTGACGGCTGGTTCTACGAGCCGACCCTGTTCGAGTGCGACAGCAACGCCATGACCATCATGCAGGAAGAGGTGTTCGGCCCAGTGGCTGCGGTCATCCGCTTCAAGACCGAGGAAGAAGCCCTGGAAATCGCCAACGACTCGCAGTTCGGCCTCGCCGCCGGCATCTGGACCCGCGACCTGGGCCGCGCCCACCGCCTGGCCCGCGACGTGCGCTCGGGCATCATCTGGGTCAACACCTACCGCGCGGTATCGGCCATGGCGCCGATCGGCGGCTTCAAGAACAGCGGCTACGGCCGTGAAAGCGGCATCGATTCGGTGCTGGCCTATACCGAGCTGAAGACCGTGTGGATCAACCTGTCCACCGCGCCCATGCCCGACCCGTTTGTGATGCGTTGAGAGGTAGCACGAGATGATCGAACCAGGCATCTACAAAGACGTGATGGGCTCGTTCCCGTCCGGCGTTACGGTGGTCACCACCCTGGACGCCGACGGCGGCATCGTCGGCATCACCGCCAGCGCGTTCAGCGCGCTGTCGATCGAGCCGGCGCTGGTGCTGTTCTGCCCCAACTACGCCTCCGACACCTACCCGATCCTGCGTGACAGCAAGCAGTTCGCCATTCACCTGCTGTCTGCCGACCAGACTGCCGAGGCTTATGCGTTTGCCGGCAAGGGCAAGGAGAAAGCCAAAGGCATCGACTGGCACCTGAGCGAGTTGGGCAACCCGTTGCTGGCCAAGGCCACGGCGATCATCGAGTGCGAACTGTGGCGCGAGTACGACGGCGGTGACCACGCGATCATCGTCGGCGCGGTGAAGAACCTGGTGCTGCCGGCTGCGCCGGTGACGCCGATGGTTTATCACCGGGGCAAGCTGGGCGCCCTGCCGCCACTTGGCTGACAGACACCGACCGTCCTGCTTTTAGGGGCCGCGCTATCGCCTCACCCTCGGTAGCGGCCCCTGTTTTCTTCCGGAGTACAGTGCATGAGCAACGAAAAGTACGAGAAAGGCCTGCAGATCCGCACCCAGGTGCTGGGCGAGGAGTACGTCAACCGTTCCATCCAGAACGCCGACGAGTTCACCAAACCGCTGCAGGAGCTGGTCACCGAGTACTGCTGGGGCCATGTCTGGGGCCGCGATGGCTTGTCGCTCAAAGAGCGCAGCATGATAAACTTGGCCATGATTTCCGCGCTCAACCGGCCCCACGAACTCAAGCTGCATATCCGCGGCGCATTGCGTAATGGGCTGAGCCGTGAACAGATTCGCGAGATCCTGCTCCAAGTCGGCATTTATTGCGGCGTACCCGCGGCGGTGGACAGTTTCCGCCTGGCCCGCGAAGCGTTCGCCGAAGCCGATGCGGAGTCAACCCGTTAACAACGGGCTGTTCGAACCACTGCAAGGAGTGCCAAGGTTCCAGGCACTCCGCGATGTTGGCGCAACAGCCTCATAAAGAGCGCACCTGATGAAACGCCAGCCACTCGACGACAGCTTCAAGGTCAACCGCAACCCCGTTACCCTGCGCGAAATCGTGCTCGACAAGCTGCGCGCCGCGATCATGAACTTCCATCTGCTGCCGGGTGACCGCCTGGTAGAACGCGACCTCTGCGACCGCCTCGGGGTCAGCCGTACCTCGGTGCGAGAAGCGCTGCGCCACCTGGAATCCGAAGGCCTGGTCGAATTCGCCGATGCCAAAGGCCCGCGCGTGGCAATCATTACCCTGGAAGATGCCCGCGATATCTACGAGCTGCGCTGCGTGCTCGAAGGCCTGATCGTCCAGCTGTTCACGCTCAATGCCAAGGCCAAGGACATCCGCGCCCTGGAACGCGCGCTGGAGGTCAACCGCGAAGCGCTGGAAGAAGGCGAGCTGCAACAGGTGCTCGACTCGGTGCAAGGCTTCTACGACGTGCTGCTGGAAGGCTCCGGCAACCAGGTCGCCGCCCAGCAGCTGCGCCAGTTGCAGGCACGCATCAGCTACCTGCGTGCCACCTCGGTCTCGCAAGAGAACCGCCGGGGTGCCAGCAACCGGGAGATGGAAAAGATCGTCGAGGCGATCAAGGGCGGCGACCCGCTGGTTGCCCACCAGGCCTCGGTCGATCACGTCCGCGCTGCCGCCAAGGTAGCCCTGGACTATCTGCGCCAGAAGCAGGATGACAACACCAAGGTGCGCGACATGGTCGAGCCCCTGGCCCTCAAAGAACCCCGTATAGAACCCCGCATAGGCCGCTGACCATGCCCAACGCCCCGCGCTACTGCCCGCACTGCACCACGGAACTGGCTCGGGGCGTTCCCACAGGCGACACCCACGAACGCCTGCGCTGCACCGCCTGCGGTTACATCCATTACATCAACCCGAAGATCATCGCCGGCTGCATCATCGAGCGCGATGGCAAGTACCTGTTGTGCCAGCGCGCCATCCCGCCGCGCCCTGGCACCTGGACCTTGCCTGCAGGCTTCATGGAAGCGGGCGAAACCACCGAGCAGGCGGCGTTGCGCGAAGTGTGGGAAGAAAGCGGCGTGCACGCCGAAATCGTCTCGCCCTATTCGATCTTCAGCGTGGCCAAGATCAGCGAGGTGTACATCATCTTCCGCGCCATCGCCACCCAGGAGACCGGGCAGTTCGGGCCGGAGACCCTGGCCTACAAGTTCTTCGAACCGGGGGAAATCCCCTGGGACGAGATCTACTATCCGGCGATCCGGCAGATTCTAGAGCGCTACATTCTTGAGCGCCAGGCGGGGGTTTACGGCATCTACATGGGCAACGACGATACTGGCAAGGTGCACTTCATTCGCTGAGCCTGCCCCGCGAAAAGGCCGGACCAGGCGACATAAAGGCCTCGCCAATTGGCCATTCTCGGTGCACCCTTATGCTCCCAGGCAAAAGGATCGGCAGAGCACATGGCGAAATGGCTAGATGGCGGCGGGCTGATGGCCGAACACATCCGCCAGCATGATTGGCACAGCACCCCACTTGGCCCACTGCAGGCATGGCCCAGCGTACTCAAGACGACGGTGGCCCTGTGCTTGGGCTCGCGCTTCCCGCAGGCAGTGCTATGGGGCAATGAGCTGATTACCCTCTACAACGACGCCTTCACCGAGATTCTCGGCAGCAAGCCACAGGCCCTGGGCCGCCCGTTCAGCGAGGTGTGGCAGGAAGCCTGGGGCGAGATCGGCGCCATGGCCGACCGCGCCCTGGCCGGTGAAGCGGTGTTCATCGAAGACTTCCCGCTGGTCATCGACCGCAACGGTGGCCCCGAGCGCGCCTATTTCACCTTCTGCTACAGCCCCATCCGTGGCGAGGACGGCAGCGTGCTGGGCATGCTCGACACCGTGACCGAAACCACCACCAGCGTGGTCAACAGCCAGCGCCTCAACTTCCTCGACGGCCTGGGCCGGGAGGTGGCCAACGCCACCGACCCCGAGCGGATCATGGCCATCACCACGCGCATGCTGGTCGAGCACCTGCAGCTTTCCAGCTGCGCCTACGCGGTCATGGATGCAGACCAGGATGGCTTCAACATCTGTGGCGACGCCGTGTCAGCCGGTTCACCACGGCTGATCGGCCAATACCGCCTGGCCGACTTCGGCCGCCTGGCAGTCAGCCAGTTGCGCGCTGGCGAGCCGCTGGTCATCAACGACAACCTCAGCGAACTGGCCGCCGAAGAAGCGGCGACCTTCCAGGCCATCGGCATCACCGCGACCATCTGCATGCCGCTGATCAAGGACGGTCGCCTGACCGCACTGATGGCCATCCACGACAAGGCGCCCCGGGTGTGGACCGGCTACGAGCTGCGCTTGATCGGCGAGGTGACCGAGCGCTGCTGGTCGCATATCCAGCGGGTCCAGGCCCATGCCGAAGTACGCGAGGCAATGGCGGCGCTGGAGGCGCTCAATGCCACGCTGGAACAGCGCGTCGACCAACGCACCAGCCAACTGCTGCACACCGAAGCCGTGTTGCGCCAGGCGCAGAAGCTTGAAGCCATCGGCCAGCTGACCGGTGGCGTGGCGCACGACTTCAACAACCTGCTGACCATCATTCGCTCGTCGTTGCACTTCCTGCAGCGCCCCGACCTTGAGCAAAGCCGTCGCGAACGCTACCTGAAGACCATGGCCGACACCGTCGACCGCGGCGCCAAGCTGACCGGCCAACTGCTCGCCTTCGCTCGCCGCCAGGCATTGAGCCCACAAGTGTTCGAGGCCGGGCCACGCCTGGAAGCCATGGCCGAGATGCTCGACACCGCCACCGGAGCACGCATCAAGGTGGAACTGCAACTGCCAGCCGCGCCTTGCCATATCCGCGCCGACCTCAGCCAGCTCGAGACGGCGGTGATCAACCTGATGCTCAATGGTCGCGATGCCATGGCCGGCGAAGGCACCTTGCGCCTGCGCCTGTTGGCCGATCAGCACATGCCCGCGCTGCGTGGTCAGCCTGCGCCAGCGGGCACGTTTGCGGCCATCTCGGTGGTGGACAGCGGTATCGGCATTGCCGCGAAGTTGCTCGACCGCATCTTCGACCCCTTCTTCACCACCAAGGCCCCCGGTGAAGGGACCGGGCTTGGCCTGTCCCAGGTGTTTGGTTTCGCCAAGCAGTCCGGTGGCGATGTAGCCGTGGTCAGCGTCGAGGGCGAAGGCACAACGTTCACCCTGTACCTGCCGCAAGAGGCCCCGCCTGCCGAACCGGCCGACGTCACCGCCGCCCCCACCCAACCCGAGGTCGGCAAGGCGCGAGGGCGGATACTGGTGGTGGAGGACAACCCCGACCTCTGCACGTTCACCGCGCAGATTCTCGAGGACCACGGCTACCGGATCAGTTGGGCAAATTCGGCAGAGGAAGCGCTGGCCTTGTTGGCAGGCCCGGCGGGCGATTTCGATGCCGTGTTTTCCGATGTGCTCATGCCCGGCATGGGGGGCTTGGCACTGGCCCGCGAACTGCGGCGCCAACGCCCGCAACTGCCGGTGATCCTCACCTCGGGCTACAGCGATGCGATTGCCGAAGGCGGCCACCAGGGCTTTGCCTTCCTGGCCAAGCCGTACTCGGCCGAGCAGGTGTGCCAGATGCTGGCCAAAGTGCTGGGAAGCTGAACAGCGGCTAACGCGGGGCGGCCAGCAACCGCGCCACACTCTGCGCCAGCTCGGCGCGCCGGTACGGCTTGCGCAACACCTCGAATCCCTTGAGCTCGCGGGGTGTAAGGTTGGCATAGCCGGTGATGATCAACACCGGCAGGTCAGCCTGGCGCTCGCGCATCTGTTGGGCAAAACGCACCCCGGTCATGTCGGCCATGACGTGGTCTGTCACCAGCACGTCCGGCTGCCAGCCCTGCTCCACCCGCTGCAGCGCTGCCGCGGCACTGCTCGCTTCGCACACCTCGTACCCCAGGTCGCGCAATTGCAAGGCCGTGGCATGGCGCACGATCGCCTCATCATCCACCAACAGAATTCGGCTGGCGCGGTCGGCCAGGGGCGCCTCTGCACTGTCACTGTCACTGTCACGGCCAACTGCGGCGACATCGCTGATCGGCAACCACAGCGTGGCCACAGTCCCCTCCCCCTGCTGCGAGCGAATCGCGAAGCCACCACCCGACTGCACCGCCAGCCCCTGCACCATCGGCAGGCCAAGGCCGGTGCCCTTGCCCACGCCCTTGGTGGAATAGAATGGCTCGACGCAGCGGCGCAGCTGCTCATCGCTCATGCCGCTGCCACTGTCGCGAACCTGCAGCCAGACCAACGGCGCGCCCGCAGTGCCTGCCGGGTGCGGTGGGCCGTCGGCATCGAGCCCGGCGACGATGCTCAGGGCACCGCCGCCGGCCATGGCGTCGCGGGCATTGACCACCAGGTTGAGCAGCGCCAGCTCCAGTTGATGCGGATCGACCAGCACGGCGGGCAGCAACGGGTCGACTTGCACCTGCACGGCAATGGTCGGCCCAAGCGAGCGCGCCATAAGTTCGCGCATGTCCTCCACCAAGGCAGCCAGCGACACGGCTTGTGGCTTGAGGGTTTGTCGACGGGCGAAACTCAGCAAGCGCCCCACCAGGTTGCGCGCCCGCTCGGCAGCCTGCAGGCCACCGTCGATCAAGCGGGGAGCTCGCTCGGATTGCGGGTGCCGACGCATCAATTCGAAGGAGGCGATAATTGGCGTGAGCATGTTGTTGAGGTCATGGGCGATGCCACCGGTCAACTGGCCGATCATCTCCAGCTTGTGCGCTTCATGCAGTTGCAGAATCGCCGCCTCGCGCTCGGCCAGCACGGCCGCGACGCGCTCCTCCAGGCTTTCGTTGAGCAGGTGCAGGGCACGCTCTGCACGGGCATGGGTAATGGCCGCCCAGGCTTGCTTGGCGGCATCCTCGACCAGTTGGCACTCGTCTTCGAAGCAGTGATGTGGCGTGTGAAAGTGCACGGCAAGCATGGCTTCCAGGTGGCCGGCGCGCAGCACCGGCACATGCAGCGTGCTACACAAGCCGCTCAGCGGCGCCGATGCGCTGTCATAAGCCTGCTGCACCACCTTGCCCGCCACCAACTGCTCACGCAGCGATGCCCCGTAGGTGGCGTAGCGGTGCTGGCCGACCCTCGAAGGCAGGCCGTCAGCCCAGTCATGCGCAACCTTGTAACCTGTGCCGTCGCCCAGGTCCTCGCCGAAACACACCTGCGTCGCCCCCAGGTGCTGGGCGAGGCGTGCTACCACATACGCTTCGATACGCTCCGCTTCACCCAGCCCAGGCAAGGTGCGGCCCAGCTCCAGCAAAAACGCCTGGCGCTGTTGGAAACGAACCCGTTCGGTGGTTTCAGTCACCAGGCACAACACCCCGCCAACGCTGCCATCGGCTTCGCGCACGGCGGAATAGGAGACATCGAAGTACACGGTCTCACCCAGGCCGCGACGCTCTATATAGAACGGGCGGTCCTTGGCTGAAAACGTCTGGCCGGTCTCACGCACGCCACGCAGCAGCGGCTCAAGGTCGTCCCACAGCTCACGCCAGTTGTCCTCAGCCGGGCGCCCCAGTGCCTGGGGATGCTTGGTACCAATGGTCGGTGCATAGGCATCGTTGTAGAGCGCTACGTAAGTTTCGCCCCAGAACAGCACGAACTGCGCCTGGGCCGGCAGCAATGTAGCCATTACCGCCTGCAGGTGGGGCGACCAGTGCTCGGGGGGGCCGAGCGGCGAGCTGCTCCAGTCCATCGACTGCAGCAGGCCACCGATGGTGCCGCCGTTGAGCAGAAAATGCAGTGGCGGAGTGTGCGCATCGCGTTGCTGTAACAGGTTCATGTCTGGGAAGCCCCGGGCACCTTGCTATCCATCTTACGATAGGAGCGTTGCAATCAACGGTTCGTTCCACAGAGATCAGCGGTTGTTCAGCGGCGCCCTTCGGCCAGCATGCGCAGGGCAAGGCCGGCCAGTACGGTGCCCATCAGCCAGCGCTGAACCTGCTGCCACACGGGCCGGCCGCCGAGAAACACGGCGATGGAACCGGCCATCACGGCGATCAGCGCATTGACCGATACGCTGATGGCGATTTGCGTGCAGCCCAGCACCAGCGACTGCACCAGTACACTGCCGTGACCGGGCTCGATGAACTGCGGCATCAGCGACAGGTACATGACCGCGATCTTGGGGTTCAGCAGGCTGGTGGCAAAACCCATGGTGAACAGCCGCCGCGGGCTGTCGGCAGGCAGTTCACGTACCTGAAATGGCGAGCTACCGCCGGGCCGCAGCGCCTGCCAGGCCAGGTACAGCAAGTACAGTGCGCCACCGATGCGCAGCACGTCATAGGCAAACGGCACCGCCATCACCAGCGCGGTGATACCCAGCGCCGCGCAGAGCATATAGATGACGAAGCCCAGGGCCACGCCGCCAAGGGATATCAAGCCGGCGTTACGGCCTTGGCAGATCGAACGAGAAATCAGGTAGATCATGTTCGGCCCGGGCGTCAGCACCATGCCCAGGCAGATCAGCGCGAATGTCAGCAGTTGGGCGGTTTCGGGCATGGGGCACATCCTGGCTGTGCGAAGAGAAGCGGCAAGTGTATCCGAGCCACGTCAGCGCCGGTAGATTCAGCCCAACTGCCCGGCAATCAGCCCCAGGGCCACCGCGATCATGGCAAGGCCCGATACCCGCCCGACCATCTTCGCTGCCCCAGGCCGGGTACTCAGTACGGCCTTGGCGCCATAGCCCACCAGCGAATAGATCACCAGCGAGCTGCACAGGTGCACCAGCCCGAGCAACAGGATCTGCAGCGGCACGGGCCAGCTGGAGTGTGGGTCGGTGAATTGCGGCAGCAGGGCAAGAAACAGCAGGAACACCTTCGGGTTCAGCCCACTCACGCAAAAGCCCTTCAATGCCCAGCGCGAACCGGAGTCCCCCACGCCGTCCTGCCCCGCCTGCGGCACACCCGGGCTCAGCAGCAGGTTGCCGCCCAGCCACAGCAAGTAGGTACAGCCCGCCAGCGTCAGCAACATCAGCGCCAGCGGGTGCCCAGCGAGCAGGCTGCCCACGCCCGCAGCCACCACCAGGGTTGCCAGGAAGTGCCCCGACAACATGCCTGCCACCGCAGGCATCACCCAGCGCCCGCGCATGCCCGCGGAGATGGCATACGCCCAGTCCGCCCCTGGGGTGATCACAAACAGCAACGACACGGCCCAGAACGCCGTCAGCACACTGATTGCCACTTGAATCTTCCTTATGTGTTGTCTTGATGTGCAGAAAGATTACGGATTCCGTCGGGGCATTTTCTTTCGTATATTCCCCACCAACATACAAATACTGGAAGATTCTTCTCAATGGACCGGACAGATCGAAAAATCCTTGCCGAGCTGCAAAAAGATGGGCGCCTGTCGGTGACCGAGTTGGCTGACCGCGTAGGGTTGAGCTTGTCGCCCTGCCATCGTCGCCTGAAGGCGCTGGAAGACGCCGGCGCCATTCTCGGGTACCACGCGCGCCTGGCACCGGCCGCGCTGGGGCTTAACTTTGCCGCGCTGGTGTTCGTCACCCTGCGCGAGGTGACGCGCCAGCCGGTGGCGGACTTCGAGGCGGCACTAGCCGAGATCCCCCAGATCGTCGAGGCGCAGCGGTTGTTCGGTGACCCGGATTACCTGCTGCACGTGGTGGCGAAGGACCTGCCAGCGTTTCAGAAGCTGTATGACGAGCACCTGACCAGCATTCCCAATGTGAAGCGGCTGAGTTCGACATTGGTGATGAAGGAAGTGATTCAGGATCGGCTGTTACCGATGTAGTGACAATTTCTGGTTTTCTACCGCCTGTTCACCTGCACTGGAAACGCGCACGCCGCACCACGCCGGCTCACCTGTGCTGTTTCCCGACAGCCTGCAGCCCCCAAGCTCAAGGCTTTCAGCGCGGTGGCCCGCTCCTTGCTCACACTCGTCCCTTAACCTTTTGTCAGCCTTAGGTTTTTTAAGGTTTATGGGCACATATTTACTAATTTCTCGTTATCCCGACTCCCCGCATCATCCCTCCAACAAGAACGCGTTGCCCTTCGCCGGCACGCCCCCGGGCAGTACCCCCTGCCCCACCTTGCCTTGGAGTCAGTCATGACCAGTGCAGCCAACACGGCACCCCTCATAGAAAAACACACGATCGGCTACGTGCCCCCGCAAGACCGCCATGGAAAGGTAAGGGATCTGTTCACATTGTGGTTCGGCGGCAACATCGCGCCGCTGCCCATCGTCACCGGCGCGCTGGGCGTGCAGTTGTTTCACCTGAACCTGGTGTGGGGCATCATCGCCATCCTGGTCGGCCACCTGGTCGGCGGGGTGTTGATGGCGCTGCACTCGGCCCAGGGCCCGCAGATGGGCATCCCGCAGATGATCCAGAGCCGCGCCCAGTTCGGCTCACTCGGCGCGCTGCTGGTGGTGGTGATCGCCGGGGTGATGTACATCGGCTTCTTCGCCTCCAACATCGTCCTGGCCGGCAAGTCGCTGCATGGTGTGGTCGAGGCCGTGCCGGTACCGGTGGGTATCGTCATCGGTGCGCTGGGGTCGGGCATCATCGGCATCATCGGCTACCGCTTCATCCACGTGCTCAACCGCATCGGCACCTGGGTGCTCGGCATCGGCATCGTGGTCGGCTTCGGCTACATCTTCAGCCATGTGCAAAGCGACGACTTCCTGACCCGCGGCGGCTTCAACCTGGCCGGCTGGCTGGCCACCGTGTCGCTGGCGGCGCTGTGGCAGATTGCCTTTGCCCCTTACGTGTCGGATTACTCGCGCTACCTGCCGGCTGACGTGAAGGTCTCATCGACCTTCTGGACCACGTACCTGGGCTCGGCCCTGGGTTCGAGCCTGTCGTTCATCTTCGGCGCCGTGGCGGTGCTGGCGATCCCGGCCGGCATGGACACCATGGACGCGGTCAAGCTCGCCACCGGCACCCTCGGCCCGATCATGCTGGTGCTGTTCCTGCTCAGCGTGATCAGCCACAACGCCCTCAACCTGTACGGCGCGGTGCTGTCGATCATCACCCTGATCCAGACCTTCGCCCACCGCTGGATCCCCACCGCCAAGAGCCGCGCGGTGCTGTCGCTGATCGTGCTGACGGCTTGCAGTGTGGTAGCCGTGTTCGCCTCGAAGGACTTCATCGGCCACTTCGTCGACATGGTGCTGGTGCTGCTGGTGGTGCTGGTGCCCTGGACCGCGATCAACCTGATCGACTTCTATGTGATCCACAAGGGCGACTACGACATCCAGTCGATCTTCAAGGTCGATGGCGGCATCTACGGGCGCTACAACCCCCAGGCGCTGATTGCCTATGCGGTGGGCATCGTGGTGCAGATCCCGTTCATGAACACGCCGCTGTACGTCGGGCCGATCTCCGAGCACATCAACGGCGCCGACCTGTCGTGGCTGGTCGGGCTGCTGGTCACCTCGCCGCTGTACGGGTGGCTGGCGAGCCGCGACAGTGCCTATCGTCGTCGGCAGACCAGTGCCAAGCTGGCGGTGGGCGTGTGATCGCCCGCTGAGCCAACCGGCATCACCTGCAGCCGGCCCGTGGCGACACGGGCCGGCTTGTTTCTGACCCCCGCACGGCGTTTCTAGCCGCCCCGCCATTTTTCCAGCAGGATCGACACGAACTTTTCTGCAGCCGGCGACAGCGAAGCCCCGCGCCGATAGACCAGGCCCAGAGTGCGCGTCACCTGTGGGTCGGTCAGGGGCACGCTGACCAGGGTCGGGTGGTCCGCTGCCGGCATGGCCAGGCTGGGCATCGCAGACACACCAAGCCCTGCCTCGACCATGCCGAGCGAAGTGGACAGGTGCTGCACCTCATAAAACCATTTGGGCCGTATGTTGAGCCCCGACAAGGCGTGGTCCAGCAGCATGCGGTTACCACTCAGGCGCCCCACGCCGATCAGGCGGTGGTCAGCCAGCTGCGTCCAAGTCACCGATTCGCGGCTTGCCAGTTCATGATCGCGGCGGCAGGCCAGCACGAAATGCTCGTTGACCAGCGGCACAAACTCGATGTCCGGGTGCTGGCCACTCATCATGTTGATGCCGAAATCGGCCTCGCCGCGCAAGACGGCTTCAAGGCCATCGTTGGCGCTGAGATCGAGCAGGCGGATGCGGATTTTCGGGTATTGCTCGTTGTACTGGCGAATCACGGTGGGCAGGAAGTAGAACGCCGCCGTCGGGATGCACGCCAGGGTGACTTGCCCAGTCTGGCGCTCGGCCAGTTCGCGAATACTCAGGATCGAGTCTTCGAAGTCATCGAGCAGGCGCCGCGCCTTGGGCAGGAAATCGCGGCCGACACTGGTCAGGCCAACCCGACGCGTGGTGCGTTCGAGTAAAGGCGTGCCCAGGCCCTCTTCCAGCTTCTTGATCCGCCGGCTGAGTGCTGGCTGGGAAAGGTGCAGGGCCTCTGCTGCTTCATGAAAGCTGCCGAGTTCGGCGATTTTCACGAAAGAACGGATATCTTGCAGCTCATATTCCACAAGTTTGACTCCACGTCATAGCGCCGGCAATTATTCAACTGGATGCATCAATCGCTACGATATTTGCATTGGATTGATTTATCAACGCCTGTCACTCTTTCTCTCAACACATCAATGATGCCAATTGATCAACGAGAGTCAGTAGTCATGCAACGAATCCCTTGTGTGCTCATGCGCGGCGGTACCTCCAAAGGCCCTTTCTTCCATGCCTGGGACCTGCCGGCCAATGTGGTGGAACGCGACGAAGTACTGATCAGCCTGATGGGGTCTGGCCATGAGCTGGAAATCGACGGCATCGGGGGTGGCAGCCCGCAAACCAGCAAGGTGGCGATCGTCAGCCCCTCGCTACACCCTGACGCCGACGTCGATTACCTGTTCGTGCAGGTCATGGTCGCCGAGCGACGCGTCGACACCGCGCCCAACTGCGGCAACATGTTGTGTGCGGTCGGCCCATTTGCCATCGAACAGGGGCTGGTGAAAGCCCAAGGCGACAAAACCCTGGTGCGCATTCGCAACCTCAATACCCAGACCTTCGTCACCTCGCTGGTGCAAACCCCTGGCGGCACCGTCAAGTACGAAGGCCGCACCGCTATCGACGGCGTACCCGGCACGGCCGCGCCGATCCACCTGACCTTCCTCGACGCGGTCGGCAGCAAGACTGGAAAACTGTTCCCCACCGGGCAGGCCCGCGATGTGTTCGATGGCACGGCCGTCACCTGCATCGACATGGCCATGCCGCTGATGATCATCGAAGCCAGCCAGCTGGGCCTGGCCGGTAACGAGCGCCCTGCCGCCCTGGATGCCGACAGCGCACTGCTCGAGCGCCTGGAAGCCCTGCGGTTGCAAGCGGGCCGGGCCATGGGCCTGGGTGATGTGCGTGGCATGGTGATCCCGAAACCGGTGGTGGTGTCGCCGCCAACCAGCGACGGCACGCTGCAGGTGCGCTACTTCATGCCGCACAACTGCCACCGTGCGCTGGCGATCACTGGCGCGATTGGCCTGGCCACGGCCTGCGTGACTCCCGGCACCGTGACCGCCCAACTGTTGGGCGAGCACGCCCTGCAACTGTCCGAAGTACGGCTGGAGCACCCCAGCGGCGTCATCGATGTGGCCTTGAGCCGCGATGGCGGCAAGCTGCAGGCGTCGGTGATCCGCACTGCCCGCCGGCTCTTTTCAGGTTACGTGTATGCCCCGACAATGCGCCGCCTTGCCAGCTAGCGCGTACTGCACATGTTCAACCCAAAGCGCATCCGCACAATTTCAACAATGGGTGATGCCTCATGAAACTCATCAAATCGTTGTACTTTCAGATCCTCTGCGCCGTGCTGCTGGGTGTACTGGTCGGCCACCTCTGGGCCGAGCAGGCCGTGGCGCTGAAGCCGCTGGGCGATGCCTTCATCAAGCTGATCAAGATGATGATCGCGCCCGTGGTGTTCTGCACCATCGTCACCGGCATTGCCGGCATGACCGACAAGCGCTCGCTGGGGCGCCTGATGAGCAAGACGCTGCTGCTGTTCCTGGTGCTGACGGTGATCAGCCTGGTAATCGGCCTGGTGGCCGTGCATGTGTTCCAGCCTGGCGTGGGCATGAACATCGACCCTGCCACGTTGAGCACGGCGGGCCTCAGCCAGTACACCGCGTCGGCGGCCAAGCTGGGCGTGGTCGACTTCTTCATGCACATCATCCCTGACACCTTCATGGGCGCTTTCAACAAAGGTGAAGTGCTACCGGTGCTGTTCATCGCGGTGCTGTCGGGGTTTGCCCTGTCGGCCATGGGCGAACATGGCCAGCCTGTGCTGAACGTGCTGGAGTCCGCCTCGCAGATGGTGTTCCGCATCTTCGGCTACCTGATGCGCTTTGCCCCGGTCGGTGCGTTCGGCGCGCTGGCCTTTACCGTGGGCCAGTACGGCATTACCTCGCTGGGCGCCTTGGCCAAGCTGGTGATGACCCTGTACATCGCCTGCGCGTTCTTTGTGCTGGTGGTACTGGGTGGCCTGTGCCGGCTGCACGGCTTCAGCTTGTGGAAGCTCTTGCGGTTCTTCCGCGAGGAGTTCCTGGTGGTACTCGGCACCTCGTCTACCGAGCCGGTATTGCCACGGATGCTGGAAAAGCTGCAGGCGCTGGGGTGCAGGAAGGGCGTGGTCGGGCTGGTGCTGCCCACGGGCTACTCCTTCAACCTCGATGGCACTGCGATCTACCTGTCGCTCGCCGCCGTGTTCATCGCGCAAGCGTGCAACATCGACCTGAGCCTGGGCCAGACGCTGACCATGCTGGCGATCATGCTGTTGTCGTCCAAAGGCGCCGCCGGTGTGACGGGCAGCGGTTTCGTGGCGCTCGCTTCGACGCTGACGGTGATCCACGATATCCCGCTGGCCGGCCTGGCGCTGCTGATCGGTATCGACCGCTTCATGTCAGAGGCACGCGCCCTCACCAGCCTGGCCAGCAACGCCGTGGCCACCGTGGTCATCTCGCTGTCCGAAGGTGCTTGCGACCGGCAGGTGCTCAGGCAAATGCTGGCAGACGGGAAAATGCCGTCAACCGCCGTCGCCGAGCCGAACGCCCCCTGGCCGGCCGCTGAGCCTACCCGCCAAAGCTGACCCCCGCTGCACCTACGTTAACCGCACCGCCCGGCAGGCATGACGCCGGGCGGCAAGACCGCCGTTTGCCTTGCGTTCGGCCACACTGACAATAACAACAAGAGAGAAAACCATGCTGGCATTGCTGGGTTTGACCATGGTGGTGGCATTCACCTACCTGATCATGAGCAAACGCTTGTCGCCTATCGTCGCCTTGACCTTGGTGCCGATCGTGTTCGCCGTGATCGGAGGCTTCGCGCCCGACCTTGGCAAAATGATGCTCGACGGCCTGAAAATGGTCGCACCCTCGGCAGCATTGCTGCTGTTCGCCATCTTGTTCTTCGGCCTGATGATCGATGCCGGCCTGTTCGACCCGCTGATCCGCATGATCCTCAAGCGTGTCAACGGCAACCCGGTAAAGATCGCCATCGGTACCGCCCTGCTCTCGCTGCTGGTGGCGCTGGACGGCGATGGCACCACCACCTACATGATCACCTGCGCAGCCATGCTGCCGCTGTACAAACGCATCGGCATGAACCCGATGATCCTCGCCACCGTAGCCATGCTGTCGCTGAGCATCATGAGTGGCTTGAGCCCTTGGGGCGGGCCGGCGACGCGGGCGATTGCGGCACTGGGCCTGGACGCGTCCGAGTACTTCATCCCCATGCTGCCGACCATGGTCGGCGGTGCCGCCTGGGTGGTGTTCACGGCATTTCTGCTGGGGCGCGCCGAGCGCAAGCGCATCGGCAACATCCAACTGCAAGCAGGCGGCGGCAACTGCTACATCAAGGCCATTCTGGAAGAGACCCCGCACAAGCGCCCACGGCTGGCCTACGTCAACCTGGTGCTGGTGGTGGCAGTGATGATCGCCCTGGTAGCCGGGGTGATGCACGCCGCGATTCTGTTCATGATTGGTTTTGTCGCCGCGCTGATGATCAACTACCCGCAACTGAATGTGCAGAAGGAGCGGATACTGGCGCACTCCGGCAATGCCATGACCGTCGTACTGCTGGTATTTGCCGCAGGCATCTTCGCGGGCATCTTCTCCGGCACCAAGATGGTCGATGCGCTGGCGCAGACCTTGGTCGACTGGATTCCGCCATCCTGGGGCCACTGGTTCCCGCTGGTGGTGGCCATTACCAGCATGCCGCTGACCTTCGTGCTCTCCAACGATGCCTATTACTTCGGTGTGGTGCCGATCCTGGCCAATGCCGCCGCAGCGTATGGCATCGACCCGGTAGAGATCGCCCGCGCCTCGGTGCTCGGCCAGCCGGTGCACCTGATGAGCCCGCTGGTGGCCTCGACCTTGTTGCTGGTAGGCATGGTCGACCGGGATATCGGCGACTTCCAGAAAGCCACGGTCAAGTGGGCCGTGCTCACCTCGCTGGTCATTACTGCCATTGCGCTGCTGACCGGAGCGCTGTCGTTCTTCGTCTGAATGCCCAACCCACAATAACAAGAGAGTATCCGGACCATGACCCAAGTCATTCTCCGCAGGGCTGCGTGCGGCCTGCTGTTTGCCCATGTGCCCCTGACCCACGCTGCTGGTTTCATCGAAGACAGCGCACTCAAGCTGCAATTGCGCAACGTGTACTTCAACGAGAACTTTCGCGACGAGCAAGGCCTCAGCGCACGTGCTGCTGCTACGGCAAAAAGTGAACGGGTGGAATGGGCGCAAGGGTTCTTGCTGGATTACGCATCCGGGTTCACACAAGGCACGCTAGGGGTAGGCCTGGATGCCATGGCGCTGGTGGGCGTCAGGCTGGACTCGGGCCGTGGGCGCAGCGGTACCGGCTTGTTGCCGGTGCATGACGATGGCCGCGCGGCCAATGAGTTTGCCAGTGCCGGGGTCACCGCCAAGGCCCGGCTGGGCAAGACCGTGATCAAGCACGGTACGTTGCTGCCCAAGACACCGGTATTGGTGTACAACGACGCGCGCCTGCTGCCGCAGACCTACCAGGGCACCCAGCTGGTCTCCAGCGATATTGACGGGTTGACCTTGACCGGTGGCCATCTGCAGCGTTTCAAGCAGCGCGATTCGTCCGACAGCACTGGCCTGTTCGCCGATGGCTACAGCGGCGATGCATCGGCGGATTTCAGCTATGCCGGTGCCGATTACGCAGTGAGCAAAACCCTGCGATTGAGCTACTTTCGCGGCGAGCTGAACAACTTCTACCGCCAGGACTTTGCCGGCATTGCCCATGAACTGCCGCTGGCAGGGGGCGTGCTGGCCAGTGATGTGCGTTACTTCAAGAGCCGCGACGATGGCGCAGCGCAGGGTGGCCCCATTGATAACGACATGCTCAGCGGCCAGCTCAGCTATGCCCACAGCGGCCACACCGTGGGTGCGGGTTATCAGGTGCTCGATGGGGTTGCCGGGCTGCCCTACATCAGCGGCGCCACCGTGTACTCGTTCAGCAACGTCGGTATCGGCAAGTTCATTGAAGAAGACGAGAAGACCTGGATGGTCAGTTACGCCTACAACTTCGCGGCAGCCGGTGTGCCTGGGCTGACCTTCATGAGCCGCTACCTGAGCGGTGACAACGACAAGGCAGGTGATGCCGGGGCACGTGAATGGGAGCGCGACAGCGAACTGGCCTACGTCGTGCAGGCGGGCACATTCAAGGGGCTGGGAGTGAAGCTGCGCAACTACGTCTACCGCGCTGATTATTCCCGGGGGCGGGACAGTAACCGGGTCTACCTGACCTATGACATCGCGCTCTGGTAGGGGCCGCTTTGCGGCCCCAATTACGGCATTAATACTGCGTCTGCCCTGGCACCCAGGCAGTGCCCGCCAGCGGCACCCGTGCCATCGCCGCCGCCTCCACAGTCAACGCCACCAGGTCCTCCGGGTCGAGATTATGCAGGTGCGACTTGCCACAGGCGCGGGCCATGGTCTGCGCCTCAAGCACCAGCACGCGCAGGTAGTTGGCCAGCCGCCGGCCGGCCTCCTCCGGGTTCAGGCGCTTGGCCAGTTCCGGGTCCTGGGTGGTGATGCCCGCCGGGTCACGGCCGTTCTGCCAGTCATCGTAAAAACCAGCCGCAGAGCCGATCGCCTTCAACTGCTCATCCAGCCGCGGGTGGTTGTCACCCAGGGCGATCAGCGCGGCGGTGCCGATGGCCACGGCGTCAGCCCCCAGGGCCATGGCCTTGGCCACGTCGGCACCGTTGCGGATACCACCCGAGACGATCAGTTGCACCTTGCGGTGCATGCCCATCTCCTGCAGCGCCTGCACCGCCTGCGGGATGGCCGGCAAGATGGGAATGCCGACATGCTCGATGAACACCTCCTGGGTCGCGGCGGTACCGCCCTGCATGCCGTCGAGCACGATCACGTCGGCGCCGGCCTTCACCGCCAGCTTGACGTCGTAGTACGGGCGGCTGGCGCCGATTTTCACGTAGATGGGTTTCTCCCAGTCTGTGATCTCGCGCAGCTCGGCAATCTTGATCGCCAGGTCGTCCGGGCCGGTCCAGTCTGGGTGGCGGCAGGCGCTGCGCTGGTCTACGCCGATCGGCAAGGTGCGCATGCCGGCCACCCGCTCGGTAACCTTCATGCCCAGCAACATGCCGCCGCCGCCCGGTTTGGCGCCCTGGCCGAGGACGATCTCGATGGCATCGGCCTTGCGCAGGTCGTCGGGGTTCATGCCATAGCGCGACGGCAGGTACTGGTACACCAGGTGCTGCGACTGGCCACGCTCTTCCGGGGTCATGCCGCCGTCGCCGGTGGTGGTACTGGTACCTGCGATGGTCGCACCCCGGCCCAATGCTTCCTTGGCATTGGCCGACAGCGCGCCGAAGCTCATGCCGGCAATGGTCACCGGGATCTTCAGGTGGATCGGCTTCTTGGCAAAACGGTTGCCGAGCACCACATCGGTGCCGCACTTTTCGCGGTAGCCTTCGAGCGGGTAGCGCGACACGCTGGCGCCCAGCAGCAGCAAGTCGTCGAAGTGCGGCACACGGCGCTTGGTGCCGCCGCCGCGGATGTCGTAGATGCCGGTTTCGGCGGCACGCTGGATTTCCTGGATGGTCAGGCGATCGAAGGTGGCCGATTCACGCAGTACCGGGGGGAATTGTTCGCTCATGGGTAGGCTCCTGGATCAGTACGCGCTGGCGTTGTCGACTTTGAAGTTGTACAGCTGACGGGCCGAGCCGTAGCGTTTGAAATCGGCGGCCTTGTGTTCCAGGCCTGCCTCGTTGAGCAACGCCTGCAGCTCTTGCAAGTGCTCGGCACGCATCTCTTTTTCGATGCAGTCCGAGCCTAGCGACTGCACCGAGCCTTTGACGTAGATGCGCACCTCGTACAGTGAGTCGCCCAGCGCATCGCCGGCATCGCCGCATACCACCAGGCGCCCGGCCTGGCCCATGAAGCAGCTCATGTGGCCGATGCTGCCGCCGACCACGATGTCCACACCCTTCATCGAAATGCCGCAGCGTGCCCCGGCATCGCCCTCGATCACCAAGAGCCCGCCGTGGGCCGTGGCGCCGGCTGCCTGCGAGGCACTGCCCTTGACCCGCACCGAGCCGGACATCATGTTCTCGGCCACCCCCACGCCGACGTTGCCGTGCACGGTGACGCTGGCCTGTTGATTCATGCCGGCGCAGTAGTAGCCGGCGTGGCCGTCGATATCCACCGACACCGGCTGGTTGATGCCCACGGCCAGGTTGTGCTTGCCGTCCGGGCGGTTGACCCGCCATTCGCGGTCCTGCACGTCGCCATGCAGGGCCTGGTTGAGTTCGCGCACCGAGGCGCTGGAAAGGTCGATCGTTTTCATGAGGTGCTCCAGTGAGTCGGTGACAGGTCAGGCGCTTTCGCGCTCCCAGACGTACAAGGTGGCCGGTGCTGGTTCCCAGACCTTGGCGTTTTCAATGCCCGGCAGGCTGGCCAGGGCCTGGTACTCGGAGGCCATGGCCACGTAGTCGTCGGTTTCGGCGAGCACCGCCGGCTTGCAGGCAATCGGATCGCGGATCACGGCAAAGCCGTTGCGGGTGCCGATGGCGAAGGTAAAGAAGCCGTCCAGGTCTTGCAGGGCGCCATCCAGGGCCTGTGCCAGGCTGTCGCCTTGCTGCAGGCGCCAGGCCAGGTAGCCAGCCGCCACTTCGGTGTCGTTGTCGGTCTCGAAGCTAATGCCTTCGCGTTTCAGCTCCTGGCGCAGGCGGAAGTGGTTGGACAGCGAGCCGTTGTGCACCAGGCACAGGTCGGCGCCGGTGGAAAACGGATGGCTGCCTTCCAGGGTCACTGCACTTTCAGTGGCCATGCGGGTGTGGCCGATGATGTGGCTGCCTTGCATGCCGGCCAGGCCGAAGCGGCTAGAGATCTCGGCCGGCAGGCCCATGCCCTTGAGGATTTCGATGCTCTGCCCGGCGCTCATGATGCGCACGTCGGCGGCCAGTTCGGCCAAGGCTGCACGGGCGGCCGCTTCGCACGTGTGCACCTTGAGCACGGCGGCGCTGGCGTTCTGGAACCAGTCCAGCGAGCAGCCCAGGCGCCCTTCCAGTTGCCCCATCAGCGCCGCCCACGGATAGTCCACAGCGCTCGCCTGCAAGGTCAGCTTGACCCAGCCATCGGCCACTTCATCGCCATAGATGGCAAAGCCGGCGCTGTCCGGGCCACGGTCGGTCATGGCCTGCAGCATGGGTTCGAAGAGTTTGCCGAGCTGGGCTTCCAGCGCCGGCTTTTTCAGGTACAGGCCTACGATTCCACACATGGTGTTGCTCCTTACTGGGCAGTGGGCGACCGCTGTCTTGCTGGCCGCGCCAAGGATGGGGGGCGGTCAGAAGAACTCGGTGTAGCGCTGGATTTCCCAGTCGGAGACGTGGCGGCAATACTCCACCCACTCCATGCGCTTGAGCTTGATGAACTCGTCGACGATCTCGGCGCCGAGTACCTCGCGGAACAGCGGGTCGGCCTCCAGCGCGTCGGCGGCTTCCTTGAGCGACTGCGGCAAGGTCTTGATGCCGCGTGCGGCGATTTCTTCCAGGCTCAGGTTGTAGAGGTTCTCGTTGCACATCTGGCCAGGGTCCAGTTCACGGTCGATACCATCCAGGCCGGCGGCGATGATCGCGGCGGTGACCAGGTAGGGGTTGCAGCCGGCATCCGGCAGGCGAAACTCCAGGCGGCCATAGGGGATGCGCACCATCGCCGAGCGGTTGTTGGCGCCATAGGCCACGAAGGCTGGCGCCCAGGTAGCACCGGACAACGAGCGGCCGACCACCAGGCGTTTGTACGAATTGACCGTGGGCGCGGCGAACGCGCACAGCGCCGGGCCATGGGCAAGCAAGCCCGCAGCAAAGTGGTAGGCCAGCTTGGACAGGCCCATGCCGCTGCTGTCGGAGGGGTCATGAAACAGGTTCTTGTGTGTGCTGCTGGCCAGCGACAGGTGGAAGTGCATGCCATTGCCGGCACGCTTGGGGTCGGGCTTGGGCATGAACGAGCAGATCATCCCCAGGTCGTTGGCGATTTCGCCGGCCGCCATGCGGAAGAAGGTGAAGCGGTCGGCCGACTCCATGGCATCGCTGTAGGTGTAGTTGATCTCGAACTGGCCGTTGGCGTCCTCGTGGTCGATCTGATAGATGTCGAAGCCCACCGGCTGCAGGGCTTCGGTCAGGCGTTCGAGGAACAGCCGCGAGCGCGACAGGCCCTTGTAGTCGTAGCACGGCTTGTCGAGGTTGTCGGAGGCATCCACCACCTGCAGCTTGCCGGCTTCGTCCCGGCGGAACAGGCTGAATTCAGGCTCAAGCCCGGTGTTCAGCGTCCAGCCCTTGTCGGCCAGGCGCTGCACCTGCTGCTGCAACACATAGCGGCTGTCGTAGGGCCAAGGCTTACCGTTGACGTGGCCGACGCATACCACCCGGCCATAACCAGGCTGCCAGGGCACCGGGATCAGCGTGGCCAGATCGCCACGGGCCATGAAGTCCGGGCCGTGCGGCTCCATGCCCATGCCGCAGATGGCGAACCCGGCGAAACCGGCGCCCTCCTCGGCCACCATCTTCAGGCCCGAGATCGGCACCGATTTGGTCTTCGCCGAGCCATGGATATCGACGAACTGCGCCAGCACGTACTTGATGCCGTGCTGGTCGAGCGTGCGCTGGGTTTCTGCTGGCAACATGGGTTGAACACTCCGGGTAAGGGGCGGCATGTAATTCCGCATGGGAAACTTACTTTCATCACAGGAATGCAATGTGCTTGCCAACTTACCGAGTGCTACCGCTTAGCGGGCACGTCCCCTCCCACAATCCCTTGCCACAGGGGGCTTGCCCGCGACAGGAACTGGTGCCATGACGGAGACATTTTCGTTATAGATATGGGAAACTCGTTTTCACCCGAGGAAACCGACGGCCATCGCAGCCGCCTGGCGCACTTTCCCAGTGCGAAATCTTTATTCTTGAACTGAAACCGTGCAGGACTCTTGATGCCGACCGAAACCGAACCCCGCCTTCGCCTGGAGCAGTACCTGGGCCTGCAGATCAAGCGCCAGCGCCAGGCCCAGTCGCTGAAGCTCGCCGATGTGGCGCGCATCGCCGGGATCAGCCAGGGCATGCTGAGCAAGATCGAGAACGCCCAGGTGTCGACCAGCCTCGATACCCTCAGCCGCCTGTGCGACGTGCTGGGCATGCCGATGGCCAAGCTGTTCAGCCAGTATGACCAGCCCGATGGCAACGCACTGCTGGTCAAGGCCGGTGAAGGGCTGGAGGTGGTGCGCCGCGGCACCGAGAAGGGCCATACCTACCACTTGCTCAATCACGCCAGGGGCCCGAAAAAGAACTTCGAGGCGTACATGGTGAGCATGGACGATGCCAGCGAGGAGTTTCCGACCTTTGCCCACCCGGGCACGGAGTTCCTGCATTTGCTGGAGGGTGAACTGGTGTACCGCCACGGTAACCAGCTCTACCACCTGCATGCCGGCGACAGCCTGACCTTCGATGGCGAAACCCCACACGGGCCGGAGCAACTGGTGCAGGTGCCGATCCGGCTGTTGTCGATCATGAACTACGGCGAAGAATGACACGGCGCGGTCAAGCAACAAGCGATGTCGCGATCTGACATGTATGCGTCGCCCGCAATCGGCCTCACATCCCTGTATACAAAAATAATACACACATCGACCAGCCCCGCGCCGTGGGCTGGTTGACGCGGTATTTGCGAGTAAGCAGCCTCGCTTCACAATTCCAACGCTGTGGCGCCTTTTTGCACCGGGCAATTCGCCCGGGCTCATAACGATAAAACTCCCAGAATCAGAGACCCGCGCCGCGCCAGCCGGGAGTGTTTGCGCGCGCCACTTTGTGAAGATTTGACTGCCATGATCGCGACTTCAATCCCCGTAGCCGGTGCTGCCACCGGCCGGCGCAACGCCCTGCTCGTTGCACACCTCGCCGCTGTGCTGTTCGGCCTGACTGGTATCCTCGGCCATTTGATCGAGGCCGACGCCAGCATCATCACCTTCGGCCGTGCCACCTTCGCCTTCATTGCCCTGGGCTTTGTCGCCGGGCTCAAGGGCACCCGCCTGCTCGATGCGCTGACCTTGCGCAACCTGCCCATCCTGGGCGTGACCGGCGCGCTGCTGGCAATGCACTGGGTGACCTTCTTCATCGCCGTCAAGGTCGGCGGCGTGGCTGTGGCCACGCTGGGCTTCGCCAGCTTCCCTGCCTTCATAGCCATGATCGAACGCGGCGTGTTCGGCCAGCGTATCGGTGCCGTACAGGGCTTGCTGTTGCTGATGGTGACTGCGGGCCTGGTGATGGTGGTGCCGTCCTTCGACCTGCTCGACAGCGGCACCCTTGGCCTGATCTGGGGCCTGGGCTCGGGCCTGGCGTTCGCCGTGCTGACCGTGGCCAACCGCCGCAATGCGTCGAGCATGAATGCCTTGCAGGTAGCTTTCTGGCAGAACGTGGTGGTAGCCGCGCTGGTTGCGCCGTTCGCCTTCACCCACCTGGCCAGTACCAGCCTGGGCGGCGACGACTGGGTCAACCTGGCGCTGTTGGGGGTGTTCTGCACCGGGCTGTCGCAGTTTCTGTTCGTCAAGAGCCTCGAAGGCCTGGAGGCACGTACCGCCGGCATGATCATCGCGCTGGAACCGGTGTATGCGATCCTCGGTGCCTGGTGGCTGTTTGGTGAGCAGCCGAGCCTGCGCATGGCGGCCGGGGCGGCGTTGATTGTGTTGGCGACCCTGCTGGCTGCGGCGCGCACAGCGCCGGCGGAGCATGGTGATACCAGCCGGTGTGGGCGGTAAGAATGGCTGTGGGTTGCTCGTCGGATCGAGGGGCTTGAGCGAAGCGCGTGCCTTGGTTTATCTGGCGCCTATGAGATCGAGCGCGGCGCTTCGCGGCGCAAGGCCGCTCCTACGTGACTGGGCTTGTTTCAGGCGCCGCCTGTCATCGTCTCGCTGCTGAGCCAAGCGATCACGTTGCTGCAGCAGCTCTCGCAGCAGCGCCCTGTCAGGGCTGATTTGCAGGGTAGGCTGGTCCGGAATGACTTCGGCGAAATGGGCCAGCACTTCAGCGTCGATAGCATCGGTCTTGGCTTTGACGCCCATAGAGTCAGCGAATTTCCTGGCTCGCAAGGGATTAACGCGTATGACCTTGTAGCCAGCGTCCTGCAAAAAGCGCAGGACGAGCACGCTCGTAGCCACCTGTGGCCTCGAGCAAGATACGCTTGATACGGAACTTGCGTAGGATCCTTTCCAGCTCTTCAAATCCAGCTGGATCATTGCTCACAGCGATTTTGACGCCCTGTGGCCGCACCCAGCTATAGAGCGATCTTTTGCAAGACGCTACGAAACCGCTCAGGAATACAGCACCAAGCGACCTCGAGCTTTGAGGATAGGATACGCTCATACTAGGAGCCGCCCAAAGGGCGGCTTCTTGAACCTGGCTGTGACCCCATTAAAGGGCGAGCCAGCTCTCCACTTCGTCGCCACCGTATTGCTGCTTCCACTCTTTCAACTGCTTATGGTTGCCGCCCTTGGTCTCGATGACTTCGCCAGAGTGCGGGTTCTTGTACTGCTTCACTTGGCGAGCCCGTCGCGGAGCCTTTTCTGTTGCAGCCGGCGCAGTAGCACGAGCCCTGGCTTGCGGATCCAGAATGTTGATGATGTCGCGCAGATTGAAGCCGTACTTGGTAAGCAGATCACGCAGTTTGGTCTCAAACTCGATCTCTTTCTGCAGCTCGGAGGAACCTTTCATCGCCTCCAACTCGGCCAGCTGAGCTGCGAGTTTCTGCTCAAGTTGACGGAATTCTACCAGACGAGACATATATGCTCCTCAAGGGTGATCATCTAGATGGCTATCGTATAGCAGATCGATCAATTACCGTAAAGCTCGGCAGCGCCGACTCAGCTTTACAAGCCTCGACGATAGGCGCCGGGAGGCACGCCGAACCAACGCACGCAAGCCTTATGGAAGCTGCTGTGATCCGCGAATCCTGTGAGGTGAGCGATATCCTTGAGTGACCTCTGAGAATCCCGGAGCAGTTCACTCACAAGCAGAGAACGGGTCGAATCTGCAATGCTCGCATAGTTAATACCTTCTGAATTTAATGCCCCCTGAAGGCTTCTCGGGCTCATCTTCATAGCAAACGCGACGTCTGCAACCGCCGTTGACTCCCCCAATATCCAGCGCTCGCGGATTTCTAAAGCCAACGCTTCGGACACTTTTAACTTTGCCTTGGACAACTGATTCAACTGGCTCACATGCAAGTTCCACAGTGCCTCAGACCCCATAGGCAACGGCAGCTTGGCCATTGCTAGTGAAAAACTAACACTGTTGCGGGGCGCTGAAAAAACAGGTGTACAACCGCAAACCTCCATTAGCGCCTTTATGCTTTTAGGCCTCTCGTATGTGAGTTCAACTTTTTCAGGCGAAATACGAGTGATGGGCGAAAGCCACTTAAGAATACCGATGATGACCGCGAGGCCGGCATCAATAAACGGCCTCGGCGCAGGATCTCCCACTTCAATTCCGACCAATGTGATTAGCTTCCCAGACGTTTCGACAGTGAGAACAGAGCCATTAGTATTCAAGTGATGAAATTTAGCCAGGCACTGCAGAGCATGTTCGAGGGTTGGGCACGCCATAACAGCATGGCTCAGTTTCTCCAGCATAGCCGGATGTGCATGCGTGTACACCTGCAAGCCGAAGTCAGAATTATCAGCACAGTCATTTACGGAATTCAATAATAGATAAAGGTCTTTAAGACTGTAAACCCCGGCACTATTCGGAACAAGCTGACCAGCGGGGAGCCCCGAAACTCCACCATCAACCAGACTTCGAACTAGTATATCGACAAATGGGGCACTTATAGTTAGCATAGTTATTCAGCTAAATTGTGGGTAGCCTAAGACGCGCTCAGACCGTGGAGAGACACAGTGGGTTCTGTGGACACAAAAAACGCTAATGAGGACACAACGAACCATTGCAAGGCGTGAGAAAATCTGCTGCAAGTTTTAACGGACGCTTTGCTTCATTCTACTATGCTATATCACCCTCACCCTCCAGAAGGCTTGCTGACAGTCATGAAAGCCCCTTCGAACTCGGCGTTGCACTGGTTCTCAAAATATATCCGAAAACCGTTTGTCGACGAAAATGAATATTTTGCAGCGATTCACGAGGCTGAAACACTTCTTACAGCAGTAAAAATCACGAACGAAGAGTGGTGCTTGATGGTTCGCTTAGCTAATCGAGCCCTGAGTAATCTTCAAGCACCCAAGAGCAGCCGCATTTATCGATAGGTAAGATGATGCGTACCAAACGAAATACCCGAACAATATCTCAACCTCCAATCTCAGCCCTCGCACAACTTTAGCTAGTGAAATTAAAAAAAGCCCGGCAAGTGCCGGGCCAGTAAATCAAGTTGCACAATATTATGTTGCCAGATTTGAACGCTGGCCGACCATCCCATCAGACTCAACTTTTACCGCGTGCAAGAACGCCGCATTCCCCTCTCCGCAGCCTGTACAAATGGCCTCTTGATTATGTGAAGGATCTCTATCCATCTCGATCGCGCTATATGAACGATTGCACACATGACACTCGATATGGTAGCGCCAAGGGTCTTGTACATCGTTGCGAGGATCAGAAAGCCGAGCAAGTCGCCCACCAAATGTGAACCGGGTCAATAGCCAATAGGTAGTTGCAGCAACTACAGCTATTAACATCGGTGCAATTTCCACGAACCACGCACCTTTCGGGCCCAACTCGATAATCATAATTCCCAGTACTGTCGATGCAATAATAGCCCATGCACCTGGCATCACTGCTTTGACTCTGCCAGGGCGGAACTCATCTCTGCTTGCATCGGGATAGATGGCATAATGAGTTAGGAGTATTGCAACCCATGATGTAACTGCCACCCCTTGCCACGCCAACGCTTTAAGCAAGTAACTGAAAACGTTTGTCAACATCAGAGAGTATACGCATGCTCCGACAAACAGAATCCATACACCACGACGCCAACGTAGCCCAAAGGCGCGCGCTGCGAAACCGGCCATATTAAGCGAAGCCATGTAGTAGTTTGCAGTATTAATTCGAGTCTGGCTGACCAGAATAAACAGCAAACCTATAACACCAGATGACTTAAGCACAGCCTCCGCAATACCCTGTTCGCTAGCTTGCAAGCCTGGGAAAACGGTATCCATGATGAAGATTCCAGCGACACCGTTAACAGCAAACAGAGCGAAATAGAACAACGGGCCGTATGTCACCCAACCATGGAAATTAGCGTCTTGCGGCTTGCCGAATCGCGAGAATTCAGCGGTAACCATCATATTGACACAGATGCCCATGTAGACGATAAACGCCCAGAGCCACCCTGGAAGGTTAGTATCGACATGGCCCTCAAGCGACAGGAAATTGGTTGAAAAACCAAAGCGACTTCCCGCCATGATAATCACCGTTGCCAAACCAGCGATATACAGTGGTAACAGGGCGCCGTTAAGCTTATCCATCCAAGCTTGAATGCCACCCGTCACCAGCGGCAGTGCATATAGCACGACGAGCAAATACCACCACCGAATATCACTTCCAGGCGCAAAATATTGCTGGAAAGCAACTGCGATTATGGAACCCTCAAACACGGCATAGTACATCGCGGTAACTGCAAAAAGCAGCGATGATATTACCGCTCCCGCGCCCCCAAATATCCCTCGAGAAAGAAGAGCTACGGACAAGCCGTTTTTGATCGATCGCTGACAGATCACATAATTGATCAACCCATAAAATACGATCGACAATCCGATGCCCAACAAGGCACTACGCGTCCCGACTGCTTGCGCTACAGCTACGCTGATGTAGAGGTAAAATAGAGCGCTCAGCACTGACCAAGAGGCCATGGCCAAGCTCCACCGACCTGTACGGGCGGCCAATGGAACGACATGTCGCGAATAATCCTCGGCAGACTGCTCCTGCAACACACGGCGATCATCATTATCACTGATATTTAAACGACCTTGCTGTGACATATCACTCTCTCGCTTTTAAGTCGGTTGCCTGGAAGCGTTGCTAGCTTAAAGTTACTCCCACCCATACTCAAATTGAAGGCCAAAGTTGGATCCATGAAGAGCACTCCCAAAAGCGCCTGAATCCGAGAGCGCTGACCCGGTTGCAAACTCGTTGGCCGCTCGTTGTGCAGCAGCATTCCAACGTGCATAAGTGTAATAAAGACGGATCTCTGGCCGATCGTTAAATCCGGGGCCAGTTGGCGACCATGTTGGCGCGATTGTGACCTTTGTCAGTTTTCGAGTCCCACCAGGTGCCGTTACCTGATCTCGCCCAAGCTCAACCGCAAGCTTGAACTGCTCGGTGAACCCATAGACTGGACGAACACCGACAGACAGCCAGTTTTGGTCTGCGTCGTCTTGTCGTTTATCTTTCTGGAAAACGACATTAAATTGCCCGCCAAAGTTTCGGGTTGACTGCCAGTCGAAAATTTCTACTGCTCGCCAGCTCCGATTACTCTTGTCGAGCTCTGGATCACCTGTATAACCCAACGCCGTTCCTGGGCCTTCACCATACTGCAACGCAAACTTGTTCTGACCGCCGAGGAAGCCAGCCTGTTTGTGCTGGACAGCTGTTGACCACCCGTCATGGGTATTAGTACCGCTTGGAGCCCGAAGAAAGCTGACCCCTACCTCAATCTCGCCACCCGGGTTGACCTTAAAGCCTTCGACGTTGAAGTCTTGTCGGGTAATCTTCTCTTTCTGGAAGACGCTGTCCTTGCGTGAGAATACGTAGCTGTACTTATAGTCGCCTATTGCTACCCGATCCAAGCCAAAACCGGTCGCGCTCTGGTTCCAATAGAAGAAGTCTGAGATGTTGATGTCATTTCGCTTGTAGAATCGACGCCCGGCCCAAAGTGACCCGCCTCCCAATGAAGGCATCTTGCTCCATTCCACATAAGCTTGGTTCATTCGGGTGAAGCTGTCGTCACCTGAAAGCGCCGGCGTGTGACCATAATCTGTTTGTGTTTGAACCATTCCATCCAGACTGATAACCGAACCATCATCGAGAGTGGCTACATCTTGCCTCCCCTCCACCTCGATGTACTGCTCACATTCGTTGCCGAGGCGGTACTTCGACTGGGCTCCGGGGAGCATGAAACAGCTTTGCTTACCCCCCGATGTTGAGCCACCAGCGCCGCTTCGTATGTAACCATTGAATTCAATTGCAGGCGCTTCTGTTGGCAACAAAAGCGCAGCCGAAAGCGCGCCCCCAAAAGAGCTCAACCTCAAAGTCCTCATTCACGACTCCGTTATTATTATTGAGTGGACACTGAACAATGCATGAACAAAGGCACACACGGCCAACCAATAAACCATGAAAACTCATAGCTTCAGTCGTCGACCATGACAACAAAATTTGAATAACAGATACAAAAAGGCTAGAAACCGATTAACATCGGCTCCTAGCAAATGTGGCACAGCGACGAAAATTCAGAGTATTACTTTGAGAAGTACTTCAGCAGTTCATTAGTCAACTGCTCAGGTTGCTCTTCCGGAATATAGTGACCGCTCTGAACCAGTGTTCCGGTCACATTCGCCGCGACAGCTTTCAACTCAGTGACCAGGTCAGGCATCGAACCCTGATCTGCATGAACCGCCAGAATAGGCACTTGTAGCTTACCCTTCTTCGCCAACTCACGGTTCTGATCAGCCGATTTTGCCATGGCACGGTAGTAGGCCAGGCCGCCTTTCAGGCCGTTGAGTTTGAAGACCCGCAGGTACTCTTCAAAGTCATCTTGAGTGAAGATCTGAGGAATAGCAGCTTTGCGCTGGAGGTACCACTGCAGGTAGATATGCTCGCGCCCTTCCAGGAGAGCCTCAGGCAGATCGATGAGGTTGTGGAACCCGCAGTGCCAAGTACGCCAAGCGACATTTCCAGCCCATGGAAGGTTGTCTGGCAGGCTGATACCAGGAATGCCGCAATCGAGAATGGCCCACCCGGTGACCTGATCGCCATAGATCGCACAGTAGGGGTAGCTAACCCATGCGCCGAGATCATGAGAAATGAGGGAATGCTTGCCCACACCGATCTTGTCTAGCATGCCACGCAGCAAGCGAGCGATGTTGGACGTATCACACTCTGCAGGGCGATCAGAGTCGCCTTGACCTGGCAAATCAGGCGCAATTACCCGGAAGTGCTTGCCCAGGATCGGGAGGACTTTTCGCCATGCATACCAGCTTTGCGGAAAGCCACAGACCAGCACCATCACTTCACCGTCTTCGCGGCCACCACTCACGTAGTGCATCCGCGTGCCTTCAACGGTTACAAAACCACGCTGAAATCCTTCTACGCCGCTATCGGGCCATTCACGCTTGCTAAACATCGTATTCACCTATGCTGAAATGCTTGCAGACACCAGGTCTATCAGAAAGGATCGCGGGCAGCGGCCAGCCAGCCACCATCCATTACGTATTCACTACCGTGAACGAAGTCCGCCTCATCACCGCCCAGGAATGCGGCAAGCTTGGCGATTTCACTCGGCTGGCACCAGCGCCGGGCAGGGAACTTCTCAAGGGCAGCCAGCATATCAGGCGAGTGAGCAGTCACAGGATCAGCCATAGCGAGTGGGGTGGCAGTTGCCCCTGGGCAGATTGTGTTGACACGGATACCGCTTGCTCCGTACTCGAACGTCAGCTGTCGAGTAAGGCCAATGACGCCATGTTTAGAAGCAGTATAAGCAGTACCGCCACCCGCGGCACTGAAGCCGGAAGTGGAGGACGTGTTGATAATGGCGCCTTTTTTCTGCTTGAGCATTTGAGGGATGACAGCACGTGCCATCAGGAAAGGCCCGGTCAGGTTGACCGCAATAACGCGGTTCCACTCTTCAATGGAAACCTCGTGCGCGGTGGAATGCCCATCAAGGATACCGGCGTTATTACAGAGCAGGTCAATTCGCCCCCACTTGGCGATGACTGCTTCCACCGCTTCGTTCACGCTGGCAGGGTCGCTTACATCGACACGATAAGCGAAACCGGCCTCAGGATTTGCAATTTTGGAAATCGATTCTTCGGCGGCTTTCAAGTTGATATCAAGTGCTACAACTAAAGCTTGGCGCGCGGCGAATTCTTCTACCATTGCCCGTCCCATGCCAGAGCCTGCACCGGTGATAATGACTACTCGACCATTGTAATTATTCATATAGCACTCTTTGTCAGATAGTTAATTGCGCATTGATATCTAGCGCCGCCAGATGCCTTCGATGATCAGCGAAGGATCTGAACGCGTCCAATCGCCATTTACGATGCTTTTAGATCACATTTCATTATCAGCCGTGTCACGCCACAGCCTTCACCATGTCCTCGATCGTCTTTTTGGCATCACCGAAGACCATCATCGTCTTTTCCATGTAGAAGAGCTCGTTATCGAGTCCGGCATAGCCGCTCGCCATGGAGCGCTTGTTAACGATGATGGTCTTAGCCTTGTACGCTTCAAGAATGGGCATGCCGGCGATCGACGACTTCGGATCGTTCTTCGCCGCCGGGTTAACCACATCATTGGCACCGAGCACCAGCACCACGTCAGCCTGTCCAAATTCGGAGTTGATGTCCTCCATTTCGAACACCTGGTCGTAGGGCACCTCAGCTTCCGCCAAGAGCACGTTCATATGCCCTGGCATACGGCCAGCCACCGGATGGATCGCGTACTTCACGGTAACGCCGCTCTGGATCAACTTTTCAGTCAGCTCCTTCAGCGCGTGCTGGGCACGAGCCACGGCCAGACCGTAACCAGGAACAATAATCACGGTGTCGGCGTTGGTTAGCAGGAAGGTGGCGTCATCGGCAGAACCAGACTTCACTGGTCGCTGCTCCTTAGATCCCTGATCTGCGCTGATATCAGCGTCACCACCGAAGCCGCCCAAGATCACGCTGAAAAATGAGCGGTTCATCGCCTTGCACATGATGTACGAGAGGATTGCACCACTGGAGCCAACCAAGGAGCCGGCGATGATCAGCATTGAGTTGTTCAGCGAAAAACCGATGCCCGCTGCGGCCCAGCCTGAATAGCTGTTCAACATGGAAACCACCACTGGCATGTCTGCGCCGCCAATGGGGATGATCAAGAGAACGCCGAGGACGAAGGCGAGCAGCAGCATCAGAATGAAAGCGTCAAACAAGCCTGTGGTGCTGTAAATGATGCCTAGGCCGATTGTCGTGAACAGCACCAGAAGGTTGGTTCTGAATTGGCCCCGAAAGACAAATGGCGCTCCTTGGAAGAGACGGAATTTGTATTTGCCAGAAAGCTTGCCGAAAGCGATCACAGAGCCTGAGAAGGTGATGGCACCGATCGCCGCGCCTAGGAAGAGCTCAAGACGGTTCCCACCCGGAATGGGGTCGTTGATCGAGGCAACGATACCGAGTGACTGGGGCTCAATAACACCTGTAATGGCGATGAACACCGCTGCCAAGCCGATCATGCTGTGCATGAAGGCGACCAGCTCTGGCATCTTGGTCATCTCCACGCGCTTGGCCATGATCGAACCGGCTGTGCCGCCGACCAACAGCCCGAAGATGACATAGCCCATCCCACCGCTGGCGATTCCTGAACCCAGCTTATAGATGAGCCCTACGGTCGTCAGGATGGCGATGCCCATGCCAATCATGCCGAACAGGTTACCCCGTCGCGAGGTTGTCGGGTGAGACAGACCTTTGAGCGCCTGGATGAAGCAGACCGAAGCGACAAGGTAGAGCAGCGTTATCAAGTTGATACTCATGTTACTTCTGCCCTTCGCTTTTGGTTTTCTTCTTGAACATTTCCAGCATGCGCCGGGTAACCAGGAAACCGCCGAATACGTTCACTGCAGCTAAGGCCACGGCCAAGGTGCCCATGATTTTTCCTGCAGGTGTCACAGTGAGTGCGGCAGCCAGCATGGCACCAATGATCACGATCGCCGAAATGGCGTTAGTGACGGCCATCAATGGCGTATGCAGGGCTGGAGTGACATTCCAAACCACGTGGTATCCCACGTAGATGGCCAGCACGAAGATGATGAGGTTGTAGATGCCATGGGCAATCACCAGGTCTTCCATTGTCGTGCTCCTCAGCTGTTCTTGCGCACGACCTGGCCATCGCGGCACATCAGGCACGCGGCGACAATGTCGTCTTCCAGGTTGATGTCTAGCGCACCGTCCTTGTCGAACAGCAGCTTCATGAAGTCCAGCAGGTTGCGGGAGTAGAGCGCGGACGCGTCAGCACCCACCTGAGCGGGTAGGTTGGTCGGGCCGACGATAGTCACACCATTTTCTACAACTACTTGATCGGCAACGGTTAGCGGACAGTTGCCACCCTGAGCAGCAGCCAGGTCAATGACAACGGATCCGGGCTTCATCTGCGCCACAGTGCCAGTGTTCAAAAGAGTCGGCGCTTTGCGTCCCGGAATCAGGGCGGTGGTGATGACAATGTCAGCCTGCTTAGCGCGGTCATGGACGGCTTGTGCTTGTCGAAGCATCCAACTTTCCGGCATCGGGCGAGCATAGCCGCCAACCCCTTCGGCGCACGCTCGCTCCTCATCCGTCTCGTAAGGTACGTCGATGAACTTGGCGCCCAGAGATTCGACTTGCTCCTTCACGGCGGGGCGCACATCAGACGCTTCAATCACCGCGCCCAGGCGCTTAGCCGTAGCGATGGCTTGAAGGCCGGCAACACCCGCTCCGAGGACAAGCACCCGTGCCGCTTTAACAGTACCCGCAGCGGTCATGAGCATGGGCATGAACCGTGGGTAGTACTGAGCAGCAAGCAGCACGGCCTTGTAGCCCGCGATGTTGGCCTGCGACGACAGTACGTCCAGGCTTTGCGCACGAGAGGTGCGTGGCGCAGCCTCTAGTGCGAAAGCGGTTATCCCCCGATCGGCCATCTTGCCGATGAGCTCGCTGTTGAACGGGTTGAGCATGCCAATTATCACGCTACCCGCATTGATTAGCTCAAGTTCTTGGTCACTAGGGGCAACTACTTTCAGGACAATTTCCGCACCAAAAGCATCGCTCGCCTCCCCGACCTTGGCGCCCACGGCCTCAAACGCGCGGTCGGTAACGCAAGAAAGCAGCCCGCAGCCTCTTTGGACGACAACTTGATGTCCAGAAGCAACCAGTCGCTTTACTGTGTCTGGGGTGACCGCAACACGCGTTTCACCGTAAGCGGTCTCCGACGGTACTCCGATATACAAGGAACTTCTCCGTTTATTATTCTTGATTCGAGGATCCTTCATGGAATGAAGAATGCGGATCAGGCAACCGCCCGTTTGATTGTCCTCAGGGTTTCTTCTGATGGCCGAGCTCTACTTTTCTTTGGCAACAACGTTTGTGGCAAACCGGAGGCAGCAGCGCGCTCGATGGCGAAAAGAATTTCCAGGTCTGCAAGCCCCTCCTCACCACATGGCTGCGGTGCTTTGCCCTGCTCAATACAATCCGAGAAGTATGAGATTTGACCCGCGAAGTGATCGTAGAGCGGGAAGTGAACGTATTCGTTCTCATCCCGGCTCTTCAGCGACATCGCCATGGCGTGCTCAAACCGGAAGCCAGGATCCATGTTCAGAACGCCATCGGTACCCACGATCTGATAAGTGTCGACAGGGTAAGCTCCGAAGCTGCAATAGAACTGCGCTAGCCGATCGCCTGGGAATCTGAGCGTAACCGCGATCGAATCATCCACGTTGGCGAATCGGGGATCGCCGGCGCGACGGGTGCTCATTGCAGAGACTGCGATAGGATCAGATTCAAAGACGTGGCGAGCGGCATTAATGCAGTAGATGCCAATGTCTTGCAGTGGGCCGCCCCAATGCTCCACATCCAATCGGTGGTTACCAATATCGCTTTGGAAACTAAACGTCGCGGACATGAACACTGGCTGACCGATTCGACCCTCTCGAACAGCTTGCAACGCCGCGATGGTGCCTACGTCATGGTGCAACCTGTAACTGGTCATGAGTGACACCCCTGCAGCTTGAGCTGTGGCGATCATCGCGTCAGCATCAGGCAGGGAAGTGGCAATTGGCTTTTCTACGAGCACATGCTTGCCCGCCTTCGCTGCCTGGATGGCGTAGGTAGCATGCAATGGATTGGGTACGGCCACGTAAACAGCGTCAATCAGATCACTCGCTAGCAGCTCATCAAAATCCTCATACGAGCAAACATGTTCGATGCCATGTTTATTCGCCAGCTGACGAGCACGCTCCGGGTTTCCTGAGACAAGTGCTGTAACCACTGCGTTCTCTAACAGAGAGACAGCAGGGATGAATGCGGTCTGGGATATCCAGCCAGTTCCCACTACGGCATATCGAATCACGTTTAGATCCTCGAAGAACTGCGCCATACCGAGCGGTCTACCGTTTAGTAGGGGCGCAACTCAGATAATCATGTTTATCGGTACAGCGAAGGACAAGGTGGCAGATCAAGTATGATTGTTTGATCAGTGCCTATCCGTTTAACCAATTGCTCGGCAATCAGAGTAGTGAGGTAGCCATCCCATGCTGTTGCCCCATGGTTCGGGACACCAGAAACAATGCTTTGAATCCAGCGGCGCGTTTGCGCCTGGTAAGCCGCGGTGAAGCGTGGTATCCAGTTCCGAGGAACATGCGATGCACGATGACCCGATGTGCTTATGACAGGCGCTGAAAACTGAGGCAAGGCCACAGTCCCCTCTGTACCTACTAATTCAGCATGAACCTGGTAGCCGAATTTACAGTTCATGAAAAGTTCAGTAGACGAAATCGCACCGTTCGCAAGCCGCGTCACGATCATCATCGGATCACCTTTTTCGGCAACAGTGATCCTGACGGCTTCAAGCTCGGTATGCATCAGCCAACGCATGACATCAATCTCATGAACAAAAGCGTTTGTGATGAGCATGTCACCCGTCATCCAATCTGGGGCAACTGGATTACGATGGAAGTTGTGAAGAATCTCGGGGGAACCAACGGCATTCGCGTCGAAAAGCCTTTTGAGCTCTTCATAACCTGGGTCGAATCTGCGCATGTATCCGACTTGAACGAAGGAGCGCTCTTTGGAGCATTCTGCCTCGACGACCAAGCGCGCTTGTTCAGCGGTCATGGCCAATGGTTTTTCACACAGTACTGGTTTCTCTGCAGCTATGCAGGCTTGCACCAGATCAGCATGAGTAGAATCCGGTGATGCAATCAGAACCGCATCAATTTCCCTAGAAGCAATCAGATCCAACGGATCGGAAAAAACACATGCCTTACCAGCTATAGATCGGGCTTTGTCTGAATCGAAATCACAGACCCCTGCCAAGTGAGCATTTGGGGTATGCATGGACAGAATACGACCGTGCTCCCTGCCCATGACACCAGCACCAATCAGTCCAACCGCGATACTCATTAAGAGTCTCCTGCAGTGTCAAACGTTACGGTGGGACAGGTGGGCGTGACCGAGATCACGTCCACCCTAGGCTAGTGTTCAGCTATCAAGCAGGCTGCTCGATATGCTCCCAATCGCCACTCACGCCCGAAGTCAAGATGGCGTCAGCAATTCGCTCGATCTGCAGGCCGTCATCGAAGTTCGGAGAAGCTTTGCCGTTCTCAGCAATGGCTTTCAGGAAGTTGTACCACTCGATCGATTTGATATCGATGTAGCCCTGGCCCATGCCGGCAACTGGCCACAGCTTGTCGCCGAACGGCTGGTGAGGGCCCGAGTAAATGGTACGGAAACCGAAAGCATCCTTAGGATCATCTGCGAAAGCAACGCGCAGCTCGTTGAGGCGCTGGTAGTCGAAGGCGATAGAACCTTTGGTACCGTAGATTTCGAAACCGAGCTGGTTGTGGTGGCCCCACGCATTTCGAGTCACCTCGATGGTGCCGTACACACCGTTGGCAAACTTGATCATAGTGAGTGCGGCGTCATCTACGTCAACCTTGCCACGCTCGCTCGAAGCTTGACCCGCTGGGCCAAAGAATCGGCCAGCTGGCAGCGGACGTTCTTGCACGAAGGTCTTGACGATTGAGTTCACCGAGGCGAACTCACCTACCAGCAGGCGAGCAGCGTCGATAACGTGAGTACCGATGTCGCCCAGAGTGCCGGAACCTGCTTTCGCTTTGTTGAAGCGCCAGGACAGCGGCAGCTCAGGGTCAGCGCCCCAGTCTTGCAGGTAGTAACCACGGAAGTTCAGAATGTCACCGATGCGGCCTTCGTCAATCAGGCGCTTGGCCATTTGAACCGCTGGAGTGTGCCGATAGTTATAAGAAACCATGGTCACCACACCGGTTTCCCGGGCGGCTTCCTGCATACGCTGAGCTTCTTCAACAGTCATCGACATCGGCTTCTCACACATAACGTGCTTACCAGCCAATGCCGCTGCAATTGCGATCTCTGCGTGAGTGTCGTTTGGGGTGCAGATATCGATGATGTCGATATCTGGGCGGTTCACAACGTCACGCCAGTCAGTAGCGTACTCGGTAAACCCATACTGCTTAGCTGCGTTTTGCGCCAATTCTTCATCGATATCGACTACTACCTTACGCTCAATCTCGACCGGGGCACCGAACAGGATTGGGACAACTGCAGTGGCGATCGAATGGGCCTTACCCATGAAGCCAGTGCCGATCAGTGCGACATTATATTTTTTCACGATCCTTACTCCTCTAGGGCTGACTGTTTGTCTGACCCTGCTTCTGTTAAACCTACCCCAACGATCTTTATCAGATGCTGGACACTTCGTTAACAAGTGCCGCCTTACACGGCACTACTCTACCCGACCGACTGGCTTAGTAATTAGCCAATTATTGCTAATTCTTCACCGAGCGTAACAGCAGATCCAGAGCCAACCAGAATCTTGATTTTCCCGCTCAATTTGGCAAGCACTTGAGTTTCCATTTTCATCGCTTCAACGAGAGCAATGGTTTCACCTTCTTTAACAACTGCTCCATCTTCAACAAGCCACTGCTGCAGCGTACCTGGAATAGGAGAGCTTACCGAATTAGCATTTTCGGATTTCGTCACCCTGGCGGATTCAGTACTTGATTTACTGAATGAGAACAGTGCTGTGGGAACCCCAAGACGATGGATCTTTCCATCAATTTCAATTACGCATCGAACCAATTGTTCTTCCGAGTAATCTACACGGTCTGCCGGAGGCAAACCTTGAAACTCCGTCTCAATCCAGTTGGTATAGACCCCGAACGATTCAGTACCATTGAATTTCGGCTCCTCCATGACAGCCCGATGGAAAGGAAGAACAGAAGCCACTCCTTCGATCTGGAACTCTGCCAGCGCCCTCCGAGCTCGGTTTACGGCTTGCTCGCGGGTCTCACCAAAGACAATGAGCTTGGCCATCATAGAGTCGTAGAGCCCTGGGATGGAGGATCCACTCTCCACGCCCGTGTCGAGACGAACGCCAGGGCCCGATGGGGCGCGAAACTTTTCAATACGACCTGGTGTGGGCAAGAAGCCGCGCCCAGGATCCTCGGCATTGATACGAAACTCGAACGCATGCCCACGGGTTACCGGAGTCTCCAGGACGGAAAGTGGAAGCCCATCAGCAATGCGCAATTGCTCAACCACGATGTCGATGCCGGTGGTGACTTCTGTAACTGGATGCTCAACCTGCAGCCGGGTGTTTACTTCCAGGAACGAAATCGTCCCGTTACGGGAGAGCAGAAACTCAACAGTACCTGCACCGACGTAGCCGGCTCGGCTACAGATGTCCCGGGCAGCCTTATGAATAGCTTCACGCTGCTCTTCAGAGATGAATGGCGCCGGCGCCTCTTCCACCAGTTTCTGATTGCGGCGTTGCAGCGAACAGTCGCGAGTGCCAAGCACCACAGTATTGCCATGGGTATCGGCAATCACCTGCGCTTCGATGTGGCGGGGTTGTTCCAGGAATTGCTCGGCGTAGCACTCACCACGTCCGAACGCCTCAGTTGCTTCACGCACTGCCGAATCGAAGAGCTGCCCCACCTCCTCCAGCTTATGGGCAACCTTCATACCGCGACCGCCGCCACCGAACGCCGCCTTGATAGCAAGCGGCAAACCAGCTTCCTTGGCAAATGCGACCGCTTCACGGGCATTCGCAAGCGGGCCTGGAGTACCTTTTACCAAAGGTGCTCCAACTGCTTGCGCGATATGTCGAGCTTCGACCTTATCACCCAACGCCCGGATTACCTGTGGAGAAGGCCCCACCCAAGCCAAGCCGGCATCAAGAACCGCCTGCGCGAACTCGGCCCGCTCCGACAGGAAACCATAGCCAGGGTGTACAGCATCAGCCCCAGCACGTTTGGCGATCTCAACAATTTTCTGGATATTGAGATAGGTGTCGACTGGTCGACCTGGGCCGAGACCGTAGGCTTCGTCAGCCAGCTCCACATGAAGGGATGATGCGTCGACGTCCGAATAGATGGCAACGGAAGTCACACCATAATCCTTCGCAGCTCGGATAATCCGGATTGCGATTTCGCCTCGGTTAGCGATGAGTAACTTCTTCATCGATCGATTTCCTTTACTTGCGGATCAAAGCCAGCGATAGCGTTAAAGCGGATGCGTGCACCAATCGGGATCTGCGCCGCCAATGAGAGGTGATGCTCGGCTACTACGGCAATCACCGGGTAGCCGCCAGTAAGTGGGTGATCTGCGAGGAACAGCACAGGCTGACCATTGCGGGGTACTTGAATCGACCCCCGAGAAGCACCTTCCGAGGGAAGCTCGTCAGCACACTCACGAGACAGCGCACTCGTACCATTGAGCCGAACACCCACACGGTTCGACTCTGGTGTTACTGCCCAGGATTGCTCAGTGAACGTGCGAATCGCTTCAGGGGTAAACCAATCAGTGCGCGGCCCCATCACCACGTCGAGCACCACAATGTCGCTACTTGCAGGCAACTTGGGGGCCTGCGATGCGTATGCAGAAACGGAGCCACGCACATCATTCGATGGCTGCAGGCTCACGCCAGAAGTGATCGCGCCTGGCCCAACTTTCGCGAGTGTATCGGTCGACGCTGACCCCAATACTTTCGCGGCAGCAAAGCCACCACGCAGAGCAACATAGCTTCGAACACCTTTCGTTGGCACACTCAGGGCCAAGCTGTCACCGGCATCCAATGCAATCGGAGCATAAGGGGGAAGTGTTCTGGTACGCCCATCTGCGGTAGTGAGAGTGAGACCCGCTGGAGCTCCACTTATGGCAACAGTCAGAGGAATCTCAGCCTCGAAAACGGCACCACCATAGGTCACCTCGAGCGCCACTGCTGCTTCGTGATTGCCGACCAAAGAGTTGGCGTCACGCAGCGCCTGCAGATCAGCTGCGCCCGATTGAGAGACGCCCTGGTGAGCGTTCCCAGCCCGGCCTAGATCTTGGAACAACAATGGCCTATCAGTGCTGACGACCTTTAAGCCTTTAGCGATCTGAGTCGAGCTCGGAGCCGACTCAGCCTCGGCAGACGGAACTGGCAGTTGGTCGTTGACGGCCTCCACGAAGCGAACCTGGTCGCCGGGCTTCAATAGCGCCGCCTGCTCACGGTCTACATCCCACATCGGTATTGTCGTGGCGCCCAGCAGCTGCCAGCCACCTGGTGTATCAGAAGGATAAATGCCGCAAAAACGGCCAGCGAGGGCTACAGAGCCCGCAGGGATCCGCACGCGTGGGCTATCTCGACGAGGGACATCCAATTCAGGATCGTCACATGTCATGTAAGCGAATCCAGGGGCGAATCCCGTGAATGCAACGGTGAAAGTTGCTGCACGGTGGCGGCGAATCAGCTCAGGTACCGACCACCCCAGATAACCGGCAACAAACGCGAGATCTTCACCGTCATAAGCCATCGGGATCTCAACGAGATCGCCCGAACGGCTGCAACCAACCTGGGGCCGCAGCGAGGAAATTTGCGCATAAAGTTTTTGCGCTGAGGTAGCAAGCGGGTCAAACGACACATGGAGTGTCACAGCGCCTGGAATGACCTCGGCCACACCCTCGATGCAGGCTGCCTTCAGCGCGTCACCGAGAGCGATGGTAGATTCAAGATCATCAAGCTCAACGATGAAGCGATTTGAGCCCGCCGGAAGAAACTGCAGTGTCTTAGACATGCGATCAACCCTCTCTCACGACAGCAAAACTGCGTAGATGAACGTTGTTCATTTCGAAAGCATCGCGAAGGGCTTTGGCAGTCTGAACCGCTGCGGCATTGTCGCCATGGACACAGATCGAATCCGCCTGTAATGGCACGATACTGCCGTCGACGGCCTCAACGACACCCTCTCGAACCAATCTCAGCATCCGCTGGGTAATCAGCTCAGGATCATGGATGACGGCACCTGCTATGCGTCGGTTAACGAGCGATCCATCGCTGTTATAGGCTCGGTCGGCAAAAGCCTCACACACAACCTTCAAGCCCGCTTCGCGCGCTTGTTCGACGATTGGGGCTCCTGCCAGGACAAGCAAAGCAAGCGAGGGATTCACCGCTTTGATTGCAGCAATCACGTCTGCGCCTTGCCTGCGATCCTTAGCGATGGTGTTGTACAGCGCACCGTGAGGTTTGACATAGCTGATCGTGGTTCCTGCGGCCTTGGCTAAGCCTTCCAAAGCGCCAATCTGATAGATCACATCACCTATCAACTCTGAACTGGAAGGCTCCATCACCCGCCGACCGAAACCAACCAGGTCTCGGTAACCAACGTGAGCTCCAATAACGACATCACGCGCAACGGCTTCTTTCAGCACCGAAAGGATGCCAGCGGGGTCACCCGCGTGAAATCCACACGCGATGTTCGCACTGGTGACGATGTCCAACATGGACGCATCGTCTCCCATTGCCCAGGGGCCAAAGCTTTCGCCGAGGTCGCTATTGAGGTCAATCTTTACCATATCCCTGCTCACCTACTGAAGATCACGTTGGCTGATCAAGCAATTACAGCAGCTGATATTTGCTCAGCGAAGACGACTTGACCAGGTGACCGTACTTCTCACCGAACGCTTTCATATTGTCAGTACTGGAGTGCAGATCCAGCGACTTTTGATCGTCCCAGATCTCGTAGAACAGGAACTCGCCTGGATTTTCTTCCGAAACGTGAAGGTCATACTTCACGAACCCTGGCTCGGTTTTAGCGTAAGCGACCAGCTCCAGCAGTGCCTTTTGAAGCTCGGCCTCTTTGCCTGGCTGAGCGTGGGTCACAGCAACAACATACAGTTTGCCCATCATCTTTACTCCTAGCTTATTACGTTTTAAGCGATCTCGACTTTGACAGCAGCCTTAATCGAATTAGCGATGAAACAACCTTTATGAGCCCGGTGATGCAAACGTTCTAAAGCCGACCGATCAGGCTGCTTCTCCGAGCTGAACTCTACATGTGGACTCAGCGTGATGTCAGAGACCCAAAAACCGCCTTCCTCACGTTTAGCAACAATCCCTTTAGCATTATCAATATACTTCGAAACAACGTACCCCTGCCCTTCGCAGATAGCCAGGAAGTACAGCATATGACAACTCGCGAGCGCACCTACCAACAGTTGCTCAGGATCCGCCTTCTCAGGAGAACCCAAGTAATCAGCCGCCGCAGAAGCGGCCACTTTTACTTGGCTACTAAATTCAACTTCGAGGTCACGACTGTAGGTGCCAGCCTTATCTTTGTGCTCAACTGCTGCCCAGACAACTTTTGCAAAATGCTCAGACATTACAAACACCTCGTTAGTTGATACTAGGCAACAGAAAGATCTGGCGAATCGGCAGCAAGGTCAGTCACTAACATGTAACCTGGCTCATGCGTGATAGCAATATCAACGCCTGCTTGCTTAATAGCCATCTGCGGGGTGACACCGCAAGCCCAGAAGCCCAAGATATCGCCTTCACGATAAACGGGAGCATCACCGAAGTCTGGGCGGTCAATGTCCTTGATCCCGATAAGCGATGGGTCACCAATGTGAACCGGAGCGCCATGAGCGAGCGGGAAACGCTCAGACAGGACAATCGCCTTGATCGTGTCTTTCGGGCGGAAAGCTCGCATGGACACCACCATCGACCCTTTAAACGGGCCATACCCTTCGGTCGGGAGGTTGGTGATGTACATGGGCACATTTCGGTTCGCGCTAATGTGCTGGATCTCGATGCCCGCATTGAGAATCGCATTCTCGAAAGAGAACGAGCAGCCCAAAGCGAACGTTACGAAATCGTCTCGCCACAGGTCGACCAGCGAATCAACGGTTTCGGTATGAACGCCGTTCCGATAGACGCGATAGCGCGCCACGTCCGTACGGATATCTATCTCACCAGCCAGCGGAAGGGTCGGGTCACCTGGTTTCCCCATAGCAACCAGCGGGCAGCTCTTAGGGTTCAGATCGCAGAAGACCTTGAAATCATCCGCAAACCGCTTTGGCAGAATCATCAAATTGGCTTGCATAAATCCATCAGCGAAACCGCTCGTTGGAACCCGCAGGTCACCAGCACGGATCATCTGCCTTACTTCAGCGGCAGACTTCGCTTGCATTATTTTAATTGGTTCCATTCTGGCACCTAAGTGAACGACTCAAACCGCTTACTGGGCTTGCAGGACGTCGACCATTGCTTTCGCGATCTCAACGTCAGCTGCTTCCGGCCCACCGGATACGCCGACACCACCCACAACTACACCGTTGATGGTCACTGGCAGACCACCACCGAACACTACGAATGGACGTGCACAGGAGCGCTCAAGCCCATAAAGCTCCTGCCCTGGCTGCGTAATCGCCATCCAGGTATCTGTCGGATTGCGCAGCGCGGCGGCGGTGTAAGCCTTGTTAGTCGCCACCTCGATCGTACCGAAGGCAGCATCATCGACACGGATGAAGCCAACAAGATGACCGCCTGCATCAACGATCGACAGGCAAGAGCGCTGATCGAGTTCGTTGGCCCGTTTGATACCAGCCTGCAGAGCGGCCATGGCAAGTTCGTGTTTAATCAACATTGTGAACTCTCCTATTGACCTAGTTGTACGCACCGCCACAAACATTAATTGCTTGGGCTGTAATGTAAGAGGACTCGTCCGAAGCCAAGAATACGAACAGCGGTGCAACCTCATCAGCGATCGCTTGACGACCCAGCGGAATCAGCGATTTAACCAGCGTTTCTTGCTTCTCTTTGCCGCCGAGGAAGTCGATCACCGGCGCATTGAACGGAGTGTCGATCCAACCAGGACAAACAGCATTGACACGCACACCGTCTTTCGCCAACTCGATCGCCATGGTCGTTGCCATACCAATGACTGCGGCCTTAGAGGACGAGTAGCATGTGAGGCCAGGTGCGCCGCGCTTACCAGCCAGCGAAGACATCATGACAACGGACGATTTCTTAGCCTTCCGCAAATGAGTCAAGGACTCCTGCACGAAGATAAAGCTAGAGCGCACATTGATGCCGTAGACTTTGTCCCAGGCTTCAGTGGAAAAATCAGAAACATTGCCGGAGAGCTGAATACCTGCATTCAAGCACAGGGTATTAATACCTCCCAACCAATCTGCCGCCTTACCCACCACCGACCGGACATCAGTCTCGCTACTAAGGTCAGCACGGAAAAACTTTACAATGCCCGGAAAACGCTGCTCAACTTTCGAACCACGCTCCGCATCGATATCTACAACTGCTACTTTCGCGCCTTCTTGAACAAAGGACTCCAAAATAGCGAGCCCTATATTGGCTACGCCGCCCGTAAGAAGGACGAGCTTACCCGCCAAACGATCGGTCATATTAACCTCGCTCAAATATTTTATTTGAAGTACGCCATCGCTTTATTAGCAATGGCGTTATGCATCACTTCGCTCGGGAAATGTTTTCCAGAACGAGCGAGTTAACTTCCGAAGCAGCTTCCATCTGCGGCATGTGACCTGCGCCACTGATGATGCTCAGCTTGGCCTGAGACGGAATCTGTATATCAACCGGCAGCGGTACGATCTGATCCTTATCGCCCCAGATAAGCGCAACGGGGCCATTGAAGTCGGCGATCGTCCCAGCGATCCAATGACGCTGCTGACCTTCGGCATCAACAATAGTGTCGCGGATCGCCGACAGGGCCTCAGGAACCCCTTCAAGGCGCTTGAAGCGCAGAGTACCTTCGATCATGTCGTTGCTGATTTTCGACGGATCGGCCAGCAGACGTTCCAAGACATCTTTCAGCGGCCTGCGACGTTCAGCCGAGATGAAGTCATCCAGGAACGATTTGTTGATCTGCTTGCTCAGACCTACCGGAGCAATGAGTGACAGAGAAGCGACCCGACCGGGTTGCCGAACAGCAAGAGATGAAGCGACAGCGCCGCCGAACGAGTGAGCAACGATATGCATCTTGCCAGGCGCGGCTGATTCGAGCGCACGCTCTACCGCATTGACCAGATCGTCGAAGACTTTGTCGCCCTGAATCGGGGTGGACGCGCCGTGACCTGGAAGATCCACTGCAACCACACGGTGCCCTTGAGCGAACGCTTCCTGGTTGAACAGCCAAGTGGAAAGGTCACCACCGAAACCGTGCACCAGGACAACAGTGTCATCGCCATCAGCACCCATGGTCAGCACATTCACAACTCGACCGTCACCGACATCCACGGCCTTAACGCTCGGTGCGTTCAAGTCTTCTTCTGCAGCGGCATCATTGGCATCAGCAAACGATGCAATGAATGCTTCGATTTCATCATCGCTCACCGATGCATCAGCGATCACGCCGACCAGAGCGCCAACCGGTGCAGTGACACCTACCTGAACGACGATTCGACGCAGAATGCCGCTGGCAGCTGACTCCACCGCATTGGTGGTTTTAGTCGACTCGACTTCAATGATTTCCTGACCCCGGGTAACCTCGTCGCCTTCGGCTACCAGCCATTCAGCGACAAGACCCTCAGTCATTGTCATGCCCCATTTGGGGATTGTGACTGCTTCAATCGACATACTGCTTACCTCTCAACAATCGACTTGACCGCTTTGATGACCGCATCGGCATTCGGTACATATGCGTCCTCAAGGTTGGGCGCATATGGAACCGGGGTGTGCGGGGCGGTAACCATCTTGATCGGTGCGCGAAGCGAGTCGAAACACTTGTCGGCCAGCATTGCCGAAATATCTGCAGCCATACCACAACGCGGGTTTGCTTCATCCACGATGACGACACGACCGATTTCGTCGGCGAAGTCCATCAGTGTTTCTTCATCGAGCGGCGAAGTGGTTCGCGGATCGATAATGCACGCAGAAATACCTTCAGACTGGAGCTTGCGCGCAGCCTCTTCTGCGATATGAACCATACGACCGATGGCCACGATCATCACGTCCTTACCGTCGCGCACCACACGGGCTTCACCAAATGGCACGGTGTAAGCGCCATCGGGGACTTCACCCATGGTGTCGTACAGCATTTTGTTCTCCAGGAAGATGACAGGGTCATCATCCCGAATGGCTTGAAGCAGCAGCCCCTTGGCGTCATAAGGGTTCGACGGGATGACCACCTTCAGACCAGGCACATGAGTGAAGATGGGATAAAACGCTTGGGTATGCTGGGCTGCAGAGCGGGTACCTGCACCATAGGTTGCTCGAATAACCAGAGGAGTTCGAGCATGACCACCAAACATGTAGCGGAATTTGGCGATCTGGTTGACGATCTGGTCGAGGCAAACCCCAGAGAAGTCGACGAACATCAGTTCAGCGATCGGTCGCATACCGGTCAGCGCAGCACCCGCTGCAGCACCAATGAACGCAGTTTCGCTGATCGGGGTATCGCGAACACGCTCCGGGCCAAACTCACCGAGCAGACCACGAGTGACGCCGAACGCGCCACCCCAAGCATCCTTGACACCGTTTGCACCAGCGCCACCAGTAAGGTCTTCGCCCATCATGATCACGCGCGGATCACGCTGCATCTCCAGGTGCAAAGCATCGTTCAGCGCCTGACGGAAAGAAATTTTAGCCATGATGCGCTCCTTACTGGTACTTCACGTAGACGTCGGTGGTGAGAGCAGAAACGGGAGGGAACTCAGAAGCGCGTGCGAATGCAACAGATTCGTTCACAGCAACCGTAACCTCTTCGTCAATCGCGTCCAGAGCAGCCACATCTGCGAGGGACTCTTCCGTGACTTTGCTGCGGAATTTGATCAGGCAGTCTTGTTCTTGACGCATGATCTTCTTCTCTTCCGGCGTACGATAGGTATCCGGATCACCACTGTAGTGACCGTAGTAACGCGGCACATGAATATGCAGAAGGGTTGGGCCACCACCTGAGCGGGCACGCGCAATCGCCTCACCAGCAATGGTGTAGACCTTGAAAACGTCGGTGCCATCAATTTCGGTGGCAGGGATGTCATAGCCCTCGGCACGACGTACGAAGCTGCCCGCAGAAACGAATTCGTTCGCGGTCGCTTCGCCGAAGCCGTTGTCTTCAATCACGAAGATCATTGGCAGCATCCAGATTTTGGCCAGGTTGAGACTCTCGGCCATTGCGCCTTCGTTCATGGCGCCATCGCCTGCAAAGGCAATCGCAACACGATCTGTATTCTGCAGTTTCGCACTCAGTGCGGCACCGCAGGTGATCGGAGCGCCGCCGGCCACGATGCCGTTAGCACCCAGCATACCTTTGCGCAGATCGGCAATGTGCTGGGATCCACCTTTACCACCACAAGTACCAGTGACTCGACCAAACAGCTCGGCCATCATCGCATTGATATCGCAGCCTTTAGCGATGCAGTGGCCATGGCCACGGTGCGTCGACGAAATGTAGTCCTCATCGGTGAGGTGCATGCATACGCCGACTGCGCTTGCCTCCTGGCCGGCATAGAGGTGGGTGCTCCCCGGGATATCACCGGTACCCATCTCGTTGATCACGCGCTCTTCGAAACAGCGAATCGTTTGCATGGTGCGATAGGCTTCCAGCAGCCGTTCGCGGGGCAAATGTGGCGAGAACATTCCACTTCTCCTCATTTGAGTATTGCAACTTGTTTTGTCGTTATTGTGCGTCACAGTCCAACGCTCTCTTTAACCGAAGGCACCCTAGTGGTCATCCGAATCCTGGGTGACAGTGATCGCCTCGTAGCCCAATCGTCTCGCGATAGCCTGATAACGTCCAATTGCGATTGCGGATTGTCAGAGATAACGTCTTCTTATCGGTACCGACCGAAACAGACCGCAAAAAAAGCCCTCACACATGAGCATTTCCCTCAATTTCTGCGGTACCGTATCAGCCGGCTCGACAGCGGCGAGCCTTCTAGCGCGAGCCCTACACCGCATTACACAAAAAAATAAAGAGGCGCAACATGATCGATCTACGAAGCCTTCAAACCTTCTATGCGGTTGCGCAACTGGGCGGTTTTCACAAAGCAGCAGACAAGCTTCACACTTCCCAGCCAGCCGTCTCTGCACGTATTGCGCAGCTTGAAAGGCAGCTGAATGGGCGGCTGTTCGAGAGAGATAAGCGCGGGTGTTTTCTGACCGCGCAAGGACGAGAGCTGCTGACTTATGCCGAGCGCATGATCGCGCTTGAGAGCGAGATGGTAGAGGCTGTTGCAGGCCGTAAGGGGCTGAGTGGAACCGTAAGCCTGGGCGCCTCCGACACCATCGTGCACACCTGGCTCTCTGACCTTTTGAAACAGCTAAGCCTGGAATATCCCGAGATCACATTGGATGTCGTGGTAGACAGCACCGCGAACATGACCACTGGACTCGCAGATTGCACCCTGGACGTAGCGTTGCTGATGGGCCCGGTCAACATCGGTAACGCGGAGAATCTTCCCCTGTGCAGCTACCCGATGAGCTGGATCAAATCGCCCAAGCTAGATCTGGGCGATAAGCCGCTCACGCTCGAGGAGATTGCAGCCCACCCAGTGATCACGTACGCGAGGAACACACGCCCGTACTGGCAGCTCAAAGACATGTTTGAACGCAAAGGGCTTCACAAGGTACGGCTTTTCTCGAACTCCTCGCTGTCCTCGATTGTACGCATGACGGTGGATGGGATTGGCATAGCAGCCATACCCGAGCATGCCGTATTCGATGAGTTGGCCAGCGGCAAGCTCCACACCGTCTCCTCCACGCACGAAATGCCAGTCATGTCGTTCACCGCCAGCTTCATCGAGCGCGCAGATATGCCCCTGAACAGGATGGTTGCGCAGCTTGCCCAAAAGGTAGCAGCCGAGTATTGGCGGGTATAAAAAAACGGAGCCGAGGCTCCGTTTTTTGTATTGTCAGGCTGCTGGGTTTCGCCCCAGTCGCTCATAGACTTCGGGGCGCATGGCCTTGAAGTATTGAGCCAGCCCCATACCGGCAATCAGCACACCGGTCAAGCAGAGCAGCATCCAGGTACGCTCACCAGGCTCACCACCTACCAGCAGGTCGAAGTGGTAGGCAACCAGGGTAACCAAGGCGACGAAGAAAACGCCCGAAATGATCGGAGCCAGGAAGGCTTTTGCAAAGCTGACCTCACCGTGACGCCCTTTGCGTACATACCAAGTCAGAGCAGAGAGGTTCACCACAGCCATCAGGATGATCACACCCGAAGTACCTACGCCGGAGAGCTGGCCGTACAGAAGCTCGGGCTTTGCACCAATGACGATAAACGGCATAAGCACACAGAGCACCATCGTGGACACACTCATCGAAGCAGCGAATGGGGATGAGTGCTTCACATGAATGCGGCTAAGGAATTTCGGCAGCGCGCGGTCAGTACCCAGGTTGAAGAGGTAACGCGAAAGGACGTTGTGAGTAGAGAGGGCCGATGCGAAGGCCGAAGTGAGCACAAGGATCGTAACGATCACTTGGAAGCGACCATCGATGTATTTGCTGAACGCAAGGGAGAACATGGTAGCAGGGGAATCAGTGGCAATCTGCTGCACATTCTCGCCGTAAGCGGTGACCAACGCATAAGCACATACGGTGTACATCGCGCCGATGAAGATAATCGACCCATACGTAGCGCGACGGATGGTCTTGTCAGGGTCTCGCACTTCGTCACGGTACAGCGCGGTAGCTTCGAAGCCCATGAAGAACGATACGGCGAACAGCATCGCGAAAGGAATATTCACACCCTCCTTGGAAAGCTCACCTGGCGAGAAGGGGGCGGACGCCGCCATACCCGTATCACCACCGATGCTCAACACCCCGAAGGCGAAGCCCAGGCACACCACGATCTCCGACAACATGACCCACAGCAGTACCTTTGCCGAGAGCTCAACGTGAAGGTAACCAAGAATACCCACGATGACCCAGCAAGTCAGAGAGTAGAAATACCAAGGGAAAGCTGAGCCTGTGAGGCCTCGGTGGAAATCAGAACACGCAACACCGAAGTAGGAAGTGATACCCGCAAGAAGAACGAAATAGGAAACTGCAGCTGTCAGCCCTGCTCCAAGACCCGCTGATTTCCCTAAGCCATAAGTAATGAACGAGTAGAAGTCGCCGGATCGACGAACCATGTTATTGAGCGTGATATAACCAATACCAAACAGCAGCATGACCGAGGCAACTACAACGAATAGGAGCGGCGTCGCCACGCCTCCGAACATTAAAGAGACCGGAATGTATCCTGCAACTGTAGTAAGCGGTGCAGAAAAGGCCAGCACCGTCATAGCCAAGCTCAGTGCACCCATATTACCCGACAATTTCTTCTGACTGACTGCGGCGTCTCCGACGCTTTCGGAAGCCTCAATACTCATAGCCATTTATTCCTTTCTCCTCGACTCGTAAGCGCAACTTTAGTAAACGGCAGTAGTCATTACTCAAGTGAAGCGCCACAATTTTTGTTATGATGGATACTCGGCTTAGTGCACACAGATGCTAATGATTCACTCGGAGTCAATCGAGCGTTCCATCCAACATTTCAACATCGTGTTGAGCGTGCTCATCGCGCTGTGGATCATCCTCGCGCCGCCCTTCGATAACGTCAAATTTTCATTACCTATTGTCTGTGATAATGGCCGGTTATCAGTGAGCGGTGCGCGCCCTATCACAACACGGCAAGACCTTAACACCTAAGCCATTAATTCAGACTCACCCGTGGTCACCCTCCTGCTCCAGGGCCACCTGTGAAACCAGTTCGGCCACTCCCAAGGTGGCCGAACCCGCATTGGTCAGATGCCACCTATGGATGACCATGGGAGGTGGAGCAGTCACTGGCAAGATCTCAAGCTCGCCACTGGCCAGATGTTCTTGTACCAGGACGGCAGGCAGAACACCGATACCAATGCCATTTCGAATCAGCGTGATCAGCGCCGATATCGAAGGTGAGCTGGACAGCTGAATGGTCGTGGGGTTGATGCCATATTTGAAGGCCAGCTTCTGCACCGTCCGAGCAGCATCATCGGACGGCGTGGTGTTGCTCATGGGCGTGAGTATTTGGTGCGAGAAAATGAAACCCCTAGCTGCTCTTCAAGGTTTTTCATTCTCATGGACAGCGCGGAAGGCGTGGCATGCAGACGCTCTGCCAGTTTCCTCAAGTGCGGTGTGTGGGCGAGTTCTACAAACGTCTCAAGACGCTTTGTATTCATCAGTCCCTCCAGACATCTGTTCAACTTTCCTTAACGAACATGGCCATTTTTATTTAATTTACAGCCTTTGAAACGCATCCATACACTCTCTTTCAGCGTGAGGGCGAGCGCTTTTTCCAAAAATTATGAAGGTGTTGATATGTCCAGCATTAAAAAGGGTGACCGACCGCTTCCTCCTACACTGAAGGACATCGAGGATGCCGCAGTCAGAATTCAAGGTTACGCGGCACGAACGCAGCTGCTGGAGAACCCAGAACTCAATGAGCTCCTAGGCGGTCGGTTGTTGTTCAAGCCTGAGGTACTGCAACGCACTGCTTCATTCAAATTCCGTGGAGCTGGGGCGCCACCGGAATCGTGGCTGCACTCTCGGCTCTGCTGGAGAAACCAGTGGTCTTCCATGAACCAGAAATCGAGACCCGGAGCACCGAGCTGTGCATCGCTCACGGCGGGTAGATGTCATGTTCATGGGGCCTGAATCTGCTCATGACGGCATCGCTATGCGCGAATACGAAGGCATGGTCAGAGCACTGCGAGGGAGCGTGATGCAGCATCTGACCTGATCGCCAAAGTGCTGGGTGTTGCGGGGCAACATGCGCGAATCGCAACAGGCGCATCCTCTCTGCCTTCAGGGATGGCTGTGGAAATCGAGGCAGCGTTTCTCCTGAAGCATTAACAGCCGTGGGGCGGTTCTACCCGCCTCACTTTTCACAACCAGTAGTCTGGCTGCTGGTAGATGTGCCTCAAGTAGTCGATGAAGTGACGCACCTTGGCAGGCAAAAAACGCTGCTGAGGATACACCGCCTGGATGTCGTAATCTGGCAGTGCGAACTCGTCCAGCACCGTCACCAATTCTCCACTCGCCAATTCACGATGGATCTCCCAAGTCGAACGCCAACCAATGCCTAACCCCTGCCTCATCCAGGAGAAGAGCAGCTCACCATCGTTGCAAGCCATACTTCCGCTCACCCTCATGGCCACCTGCTTGCCCTCTCGCTGGAATGTCCACCCGCGTGGCTGCCCCCCCTGCGATGTGAAGGCCAGACAGTTGTGATTGGCGAGTTGCTCCAGACTGGTTGGCTTGCCATGCTTCTCGAAGTATTCCGGCGTACCACAGACCACTCTGCGATTGGAGCAAAGCTTCACCGCCACGTAGTTCGGGTCGGTCACCCAGCCAATGCGAATGCTCAGGTCGTACCCCTCACTCACAAGGTCGACGAGGCTATCGGTCAGGTTGAAGGACAACTTCAAATTCGGAAATTTCTGATGGAACCCAAGCGCATGTGGCGCGACATGTAACCGGCCAAATGCAGCCGGGGCCGAGACCATCAGGTTCCCCGTCACCAGCTTGGCGCTGTTGCTGATGCTCGCTTCCATCTCATCAAATTCACGAACGAGATCCTTGGCGCGCTCCAGTAGCTGCTCACCCAACTCTGTCAGGTGCAAACCGCGGGTAGAACGGTGCATCAGCTTTACACCCAACCGCTTCTCCAACGAGTCCAGCCGCCTACCCAACATGGCTGGTGTGACGCCCTCACTCAAGGCGGCAGCCGCAAAGCTCCCTTTCTGTGCGATTTGGATGAAACTTTGCAGTTCAGTGAAACGTGCCATTCGATACCTTTTATATCGACAGAAACTCATTTTGGGATCTTCAAGCCGCTATCCCGCTCGTCCAGACTGAAGGCCACTACAAAAAGATATCGATTTCCTGGAGGAAAGAGTATGTCCAAAATGAGAGCAATCGATGCCGCCGTCCTGGTGATGCGTCGCGAAGGAGTCGATACGGCTTTCGGTATTCCGGGTGCCGCCATCAACCCACTTTACTCCGCCCTGCAGAAAGTCGGTGGTATCGATCACGTCCTCGCTCGTCACGTCGAAGGTGCGTCGCATATGGCCGAGGGCTACACGCGGGCTAACCCTGGTAACATCGGCGTATGCATTGGCACCTCCGGCCCTGCCGGGACTGACATGGTCACGGGCCTGTACAGCGCCTCCGCTGATTCTATTCCAATTCTTTGCATCACCGGCCAAGCTCCACGTGCCCGGCTGCACAAGGAAGACTTCCAGGCTATCGATATCACCAACATCGTCAAGCCTGTGACCAAGTGGGCCACCACAGTTCTGGAGCCGGGCCAGGTTCCTTACGCATTCCAGAAAGCCTTCTATGAGATGCGTACTGGACGCCCAGGCCCCGTCCTGATCGACCTGCCATTCGATGTGCAAATGGCCGAAATCGAATTCGACATTGACGCGTACGAGCCGCTGCCAGTACACAAGCCAAGCGCGACACGTATTCAGGCTGAAAAGGCACTTGCCCTGCTCAACGACGCCGAGCGCCCACTGATCGTCTCCGGTGGCGGCGTTATCAACGCCAATGCGAGCGACCTGCTTGTCGAGTTCGCTGAGCTTACCGGCGTACCGGTTATCCCTACGCTGATGGGCTGGGGCACCATCCCGGACGACCACGCACAAATGGTCGGCATGGTCGGCCTACAGACGTCGCACCGTTATGGTAATGCCACGCTGCTCGAATCTGACCTCGTATTCGGCATCGGTAACCGCTGGGCAAACCGCCACACCGGTTCGGTGGACGTTTACACCAAGGGTCGCAAGTTCGTTCACGTCGACATCGAACCTACGCAGATTGGCCGCGTTTTCACCCCGGACTTGGGCATCGTTTCCGACGCTGGAAAAGCACTGGAAGCGTTCCTTGAAGTCGCCCGCGAATGGAAAGCCGCTGGTAAATTGAAATGCCGACAAGCGTGGCTTGAGAGCTGCCAGCAACGCAAAGCCACTCTGCAGCGCAAGACCCACTTCGACAACGTACCTGTCAAGCCTCAGCGCGTTTATGAAGAAATGAACCAAGTGTTCGGTAAGGACACTTGCTACATCTCTACCATCGGCCTGTCACAGATTGCCGGCGCTCAGTTCTTGCACGTGTACAAACCACGTCACTGGATCAACTGTGGCCAGGCGGGCCCTCTGGGCTGGACGATCCCAGCTGCACTGGGTGTAGTCAAAGCTGACCCAAGCCGTCAGGTCGTTGCGTTGTCCGGCGACTACGATTTCCAGTTCATGATCGAAGAGCTGGCTGTCGGTGCTCAGTTCAACCTGCCCTACGTTCACGTCCTGGTAAACAACTCGTATCTGGGTCTTATTCGTCAGGCCCAGCGCGGTTTCGAGATGGACTATTGCGTCCAGCTGGCCTTCGAAAACATAAACGCCCCAGAGCTCAATGGTTACGGCGTGGATCACGTCGCGGTTGTCGAGGGTCTGGGCTGTAAAGCGATTCGCGTGTTCGAGCCATTTGAGATTGCCCCTGCTCTCAGGGAAGCCCAGCGAATGGCTCAACAGCACCAGGTACCAGTGGTCGTTGAGGTGATTTTGGAGCGAGTGACCAACATCTCCATGGGTACCGAAATCGACGCAATTAACGAGTTCGAAGAGCTGGCAGTATTCGCCAGCGATGCGCCGACCTCGATTGTGCCGTTGAGCAATTCTTGAGACTTGTGAGGACAGCCAGATGCCACGTTTAGCAGCCAACCTTTCGATGTTGTTCACCGAACACGATTTCCTCGCGCGCTTCAGTGCTGCCGCCAATGCCGGGTTCACAGGCGTCGAATACCTGTTCCCGTACGACTTCAGCGCTGCCGACATCAAGCAGCAGCTGGAAGCCAACGGCCTGACCCAGGTGCTGTTCAACCTGCCTGCCGGCGACTGGGCCAAGGGTGAGCGCGGTATCACCTGCCACCCCCACCGTATCGAAGAATTCCGTGCCGGTGTCGACAAGGCCATCGAGTACGCCAAGGTGCTGGGCAACACCCAGGTCAACGCCCTGGCAGGTATCCGCCCACAAGGCCCGGACTGCGCCACCGTGCGCAAGACCTTCGTCGAAAACCTGCGCTACGCCGCCGACAAGCTCAAGGCCGCCGGTATTCGCCTGGTCATGGAAATGATCAACACCCGCGACATCCCGGGTTTCTACCTGAACACCACCCAGCAGGCCCTGGAAATCCAGGCCGAAGTGGGCAGTGACAACCTGTTCCTGCAGTACGATATCTACCACATGCAGATCATGGAGGGTGACCTGGCTCGCACCATGGAAACCAACCTGCAGTTGATCAACCACATCCAGCTGGCCGACAACCCGGGCCGTAACGAGCCTGGTACTGGCGAGATCAACTACCGCTTCCTGTTTGAGCATTTGGATCGCATTGGCTATCAGGGCTGGGTCGGCGCGGAATACAAACCGCTGACAACCACTGAAGCAGGTTTGGGTTGGCTGAAGTCCCACAACGCAGTCTGAAACAGCCAGGCGCTAAGCGCCTGATGTGAACCAATACAAAGAGGCACATTGTCATGGCTAAAATCGGTTTCATCGGCACCGGCATCATGGGCAAGCCCATGGCGCAAAACCTGCAAAAAGCAGGTCACAGCATCTTCGTCTCCACCCATCACGACGCCGCTCCTGCCGATCTGATCGCCACTGGCGCAGTAGCTTTGGCCAACCCAAAAGAGGTTGCCCAGGAAGCTGAATTCATTATCGTCATGGTGCCTGACACCCCTCAGGTGGAAAGCGTACTGTTTGGTGAAAACGGCGTTGCCGAAGGCGTGGGCCCGAACAAGGTTGTGATCGACATGAGCTCGATCTCACCTACCGCGACTAAGGTTTTCGCCGAAAAAATCAAGGCAACCGGTGCGGCCTACCTGGATGCTCCGGTATCCGGCGGTGAAGTGGGAGCCAAGGCGGCGACCCTGAGCATCATGGTCGGTGGTTGCCCGAAAGCCTTCGAGCGAGCCCTGCCGCTGTTCGAAACCATGGGCAAGAACATCACCCGCGTAGGTGGCAATGGGGACGGCCAGACCGCTAAAGTTGCCAACCAGATCATCGTCGCCCTGAACATTCAGGCAGTCAGCGAAGCGCTACTGTTCGCCGCCAAAAACGGTGCCGATCCAGCCAAGGTGCGTGAAGCATTGATGGGTGGCTTCGCCTCGTCGAAAATCCTCGAAGTGCACGCCGAGCGCATGATCAAAGGCACCTTCGACCCAGGGTTCCGTATAAACCTGCACCAGAAAGACCTCAACCTGGCCCTGCAGGGAGCGAAAGAGCTTGGGCTGAATCTGCCCAACACCTCAAATACTCAGCAAGTCTTCAGCACCTGTGTGGCATTGGGTGGGGGCGACTGGGATCATTCAGCGTTGATCAAAGGCTTGGAGCATATGGCGAATTTCTCGATTCGCGATAAGCGCTAAGGGACAGCTAGGCTGGGTGGTAGTCCGCGCTACCACCTAGTCCAGCGACCTGAATGCGTTATGCGTTGACTCCGCGCGATCCCGCCTCCCGCCAATAGGCGAACTCACTCCGACAAGTCAGTGCCCCCCCTCCAATCGCATGGTGGAACGCACTAGCCTCTGCTCCTCCTCCTCGATTTCTCGCAGACTATCTCGAACGCTGTTGATATGGTCTCGCGCCGCACGCTGAGCCTGCTCCGGCAGTTGCTCCATCACCGCGTGATAGAGACGAGAGTGCTGCCTGTCAATCTGTCGTTTTTGGGGAGGGCGGCAATAGAGATTGTTGACCGACGCGAAGACCGTGCTCAACGTCAAATCACTCAGGTTTTGCAGCGTGTGAACAAGTACAGGATTGTGCGAAGCCTCGCTGATAGAACGATGAAAGGCGTGATCGAGCCTGGCCTGCTCCTTGGGATCATGCTGCTTAGGATCAGAATGCGCAGAGAGCATTTCCTCGTAGCGCTTACGGATTAGGAATCGATCCACATCCGTTGCTCTAAGGGCGGCTAGTCTCGCGGACTCACCTTCTAACAGTGCCCTAACCTCCAGGAGATCGTAGAGTGTCCTGCGTTGGGAACTGAACAGGTACATCATCGGCTGCGTAGCTTCAGTGTTGGATAGATCAGCAACAAATGAACCTCGACCATGCTCAGTTTCGATGATCCCTCGTCCGCGAAGAATCCTGAGCCCCTCTCGAAGCGCTGAGCGCGAACAACCCATTTTGGCCATCAATCGCCGCTCAGAGGGTAGCGCCTGACCTACCTTGATTACGCCATCAACAATCAAGCGCTCGATGCGCTCGGCAACCTGGTCAGCGACTTGGGTTTTTTCTTGTTTGCCCGAGTGCGAGTTTTCCATCAAGGCTCCTGGATAGCTGGTACGACCAGCCGGAAATTGCAGGATGACAGAAGTCAGTCTATCCCCGCAAAGACCCGATCCAAAGGGACTTCGATCGGTTGCCGGTAAAAACTGGTACTACCAGATCGCTTGATGATCGACATGCTGAAATCAGCCGCGCAGTGTGGGTTTACCTTCCGCTCCTGCCAGATAAAAACGTCCGAGCGGGAGGTAAATCACACAAGAATAAAAGCCAAACTCGAGAGCGCGATGAACATCCTCTATGACGAGCGTGTCGATGGTGCGTTGCCCAACGTCGACAAAAAGCAGGTGCTCGATCAGCTATCAAGCCTGATTCCTGATCTCGAAATTCTCTCCTCAGAAGAGGAGCTCAGACCTTACGAATGTGATGGCCTATCGGCCTACCGAGTCATGCCTCTCCTGGTCGTGATACCGACCAGAATTGATCAGGTTCAATCCATTCTCAGCACGTGCTTCGAGCTGCGTGTCCCCGTAGTAGCGCGAGGTGCGGGAACCGGACTCTCAGGCGGAGCACTGCCGCACGAGCGAGGCATTCTCCTCGTCATGGCCCGCTTCAACCAGATCATAGAGGTCAATCCACTAGGTCGATTTGCAACGGTTCAGCCCGGGGTTCGCAACCTGGCCATTTCCCAAGCAGCAGCACCACATGGCCTCTATTACGCACCTGATCCGTCATCACAGATCGCATGCTCGATTGGTGGAAACGTTGCCGAGAATGCGGGCGGCGTGCATTGCCTCAAATACGGGCTGACCGTGAACAACATCTTGAAGGTCGAAATCCTCACCATTGAGGGGGAGACACTCACACTGGGTAGCGACGCGCTCGACAGCCCTGGCTTTGATCTACTGGCGTTGTTCACTGGGTCAGAGGGTATGTTGGGAGTCATCACAGAAGTGACCGTGAAACTTCTTCCCAAGCCACAGGTGGCGCGCGTGCTGCTTGCCAGCTTCGACTCAGTCAAAAAGGCGGGCGCGGCAGTAGCCGACATCATCGCTGACGGCATCATCCCAGGTGGCTTGGAAATGATGGACAACCTCTCCATCCGTGCCAGCGAAGACTTTATACACGCCGGTTATCCGGTCGACGCCGCCGCCATGTTGCTCTGCGAACTCGATGGCGTTGAAGCGGATGTGCAGGAAGATTGTGAGCGGGTAAAAACCATCCTCGAATTGGCCGGCGCGACTGAGGTCAGGCTTGCGCAAGATGAAGCAGAGCGGGTGCGATTTTGGGCGGGCAGGAAGAACGCGTTCCCCGCTGTTGGGCGTATATCTCCCGACTACTACTGCATGGACGGCACGATCCCCCGCCGTCAGCTGCCCCGGGTACTGAACGGGATCGAAGAGCTGTCCAACGAGTACGGCTTGCGGGTAGCGAACGTATTCCACGCAGGTGACGGGAATATGCACCCACTGATTCTCTTTGATGCCAATAAAGCGGGTGAGCTGGAGCGCGCTGAAGCGCTTGGAGGCAAAATCCTCGAGCTGTGTGTTGAGGTCGGTGGGAGCATCACGGGAGAGCATGGCGTTGGACGGGAAAAGATAAACCAAATGTGCGCGCAGTTCAGTGGTGACGAAATCACCCTCATGCACGCGGTCAAGCATGCCTTCGACAAGCACGGTTTGCTCAACCCTGGAAAAAACATTCCAACACTGAATCGGTGTGCTGAATTCGGCTCCATGCACATTCATCACGGCAACCTGCCCTTTCCTGAGTTGGAGCGCTTCTGATGCAGCACGATTACGACAACAGCGCTGACTTGCTTGAGCAAGTGAATTACGCCCTCAACGAGGACATCCCCCTTCGTATTCAGGGGAGCAACAGCAAGCACATGCTCGGCAATCACATGGCTGGCGAAGTCCTCGATACCAGGATCCATCGCGGCATCGTGAATTATGATCCAACTGAGCTTGTCATCACCGCCCGCGCAGGCACATCGTTGTGGGAAATCGAAGCTGCGTTGGATCACGCGGGCCAGATGCTTCCGTTCGAGCCGCCGCACTTCGGCCCTGATGCGACCGTAGGCGGGATGGTTGCAGCCGGCCTATCTGGGCCACGTCGCCCTTGGGCAGGAGCGGTAAGGGACTATGTCCTTGGAGTCCAGGTAATCATCGGCAACGGCAAGCTGATGCGGTTTGGTGGCGAGGTCATGAAGAACGTTGCAGGCTACGACCTCTCCCGCCTGATGGCAGGAAGCTTCGGTTGTCTCGGTGTCATCACCGAGGTATCGCTGAAGGTTCTTCCCAAACCTAGAGCCTCCGCAAGTCTTTCTCTAGACATGACTCCAGCGCAGGCTATGGCGAACCTGGCGCGCTGGGGTCAGCAACCTATTCCGATTACCGCTGCGTGCCACGATGGCGCGCTCCTCCACTTGCGCATTGAAGGCGGCGAAGGTTCTGTAAGGTCAGCATTAAGCATACTGGGAGGTCAGCCCCTCGAAAATGATTACTGGAAACGCCTTCGCGAGCACGAGAGTGATTTTTTCAAAAAGCCAGAAGCTCTTTGGCGCCTTTCTTTGCCTGCTAACGTCTCGCCCTACATTTCATCAGGTGATCAAATGCTGGATTGGGGAGGCGCTCAACGCTGGCTCAAGACCAATGAAGATCCTCAAGCGATTCGTAGTGCGGTGGAACATGTTGGCGGTCATGCCATTCGTTACGCCGCGGGGGAATCCTCACTACAGCCGTTGTCGAAAACACTGATGAAATACCAGAAAAATCTGAAGAACCAATTCGATCCTCAGAACATATTCAATCCTGGCCGCTTAAGTGCAGAGGTTTAAGGACAGCTCATGCAAACTCTACTCAGCCAGAAGGCGAAGGAATTACCCCGAGCAGAAGAAGCGGAAAAAATCCTGCGCTCATGCGTGCACTGTGGATTCTGCACCGCAACATGCCCAACCTATCAATTATTGGGCGATGAACTTGATGGGCCACGCGGTCGAATTTACCTGATCAAACAAGTTTTAGAAGGTAACGAGGTTACCGCAAAAACCCAGCAGCATCTAGATCGCTGCCTATCATGCCGAAACTGCGAAACAACCTGCCCTTCTGGTGTTCAGTACCACAACCTTCTAGATATCGGGCGCGAAGTAGTTGAAAAAGAAGTTCCCCGTTCCCTCTATGAGCGTCTCCTACGCACCGGTATTCGGACAGTGATACCGCGCCCAGTTTTGTTCAAAATATTGTGCACAGCTGGCATGATTGTCCGGCCGTTACTGCCTGGAGCCTTCAAACGTAAGATACCGCCACTTCCCGATTCACCTAGGGAGCGCCCACGCAGGCATCACAAACGTAAGGTTCTGATGCTGGAAGGATGTGTGCAACCAACACTGGCGCCCAGCACCAATGCTGCTGCTACCAGAGTACTCGATAGGCTTGGTATTTCTGTCTTGAGTGCTCCACAAGCCGGTTGTTGTGGGGCCGTAGACTACCATCTGAATGCTCAGGAACGTGGCTTGGAGCGAGCCCGCCGGAACATCGACAGCTGGTGGCCAGCAGTGCGGCATGGTGCCGAAGCGATCGTGCAAACCGCAAGCGGTTGCGGGGCGTTTGTCCGTGACTACGGGCACCTCCTGAAGGACGATAAGCAGTATGCAGAGAAAGCTCGCGTCATAAGCTCACTGGCAAAAGACTTGGCTGAGGTGATCAGAGCCGAGCCCCTTGAAACTTTAAGCCCCAGTGCTAGCCAGCGCATCGCATTCCACTGCCCTTGTACACTTCAGCACGCTCAAAAACTCGGCGGTGCCGTCGAAGAAATCCTCACGCGATTCGGTTTCTCGCTCACCTCAGTGCCCGACAGCCACCTCTGTTGTGGATCTGCAGGCACCTATTCGATCACTCAACCAGAGCTCTCCATCCGCCTTCGTGATCAGAAGCTAGCAGCGTTGGAGAGTGGTAACCCGGATGAAATTGTTACTGCCAATATTGGCTGCCAAACGCACTTAAGCGGAGCTAGAAAAAAACCAGTGAAACACTGGATTGAAATAGTCGAGGAAAGTTTGAACCCACCGACCAAACCAGTTGAGCTTAAGCCAGCGGAAATGATCTCCCCGTTCGTATAGAAAACTGTATTTGAGTCAAAAAAGCCAAGGCTTCGAGCACTACTACAAATCAAGCCTTGGCATTCCGACGCAACACTCCACTTCACTGTGATAACAACGCATTATCACCTCTGAAAAATAATGCCGCTCAGACATATATCGAATCTATCTTCTGCACATCCCCGAGGGTGTGATAACGTACCATCGCGAGCCCACGTTACAGGCACAAAACACACAAAGCCTAAAACACGCTTAACTCCTTTAGCAAGCTTTGGGTACTGGACGCGACTAGCGTTTAACACTTTACCAAACTCGTTGAAATTCAATATCAGCGGTACCGCTTTGGTCGTTACCTTATGAGGTGTGTGCTTTGTCAATATTTAAAAGCCAGAAGGCCCTTGTAGAGATTGCGCTAATTCTTGGTGTTTTCTCATTGTGCACCGGTGAATTCGCCGTCATGGGATTGCTTTCCAATTTGTCCACAGCTTTCGACAAGCCTGAAACCACTGTGGCTCACCTAATCAGCGCCTACGCTCTCGGCGTAGTTGTCGGTGCACCTATTATGGTGCTTGTCGGTGTTTACCTCAAAAAGCGAAATCTGATCTTGTTTTTGCTGGGGATCTATACCGTCTCCAATGCGCTAAGCCTTCTGGCGCCTAATTACGAAACCCTGCTGCTTTCGCGTTTGATTGCCGGCTTCCCTCACGCCGCATATTTCGGAGTTGCCGCAACCATTGCTGCTTCAATGGCACCGTTTAACAAACGGGGTAAAGCCGTGAGTCGAATCCTGTTGGGCATCACCGCCGCCATTTTGATCGGAGCACCGGGTGCCACATACCTGGGGCAAGCAATGGGATGGCGTTGGGTGTTCGGAGGCATAACCGTCCTCAGTGTTCTGAGTGTGGTGTTGCTCTACCGCTATGCTCCAGATGTCGAGAATGAAGCCCGGATGGACTTTCGAGCTGAAATTGCATCCTTCAAAAACACTCAGATTTGGTTAGCTCTCGCCATCGGTGCTATCGGATTCTCCGGAATGTTTGGTGTCTACAGCTACCTCGCTCCCACCGTCCTTCATGTCACCCATCTGAGCGAAAACTGGATCGCACCGATGCTAGCGGTGTTCGGCGTCGGCACCATGATTGGCAACCTGGCTGGCGGCTGGCTCTATGACAAGTACAAATTCTTGGCCGTAAATCAGGTCATGATCTTCAGCGTCGTTGTTCTACTCGCTTTCCCGTTGCTCTCCGAGTCAGTGACCGGAATCACCGCCGGTGCGCTTATGCTGGGCTGCATGGTTGCCCTGACACCCGCCCTGCAGATGAGGCTCATGGACGTGAGCAGGCATGGCCAGTCCCTGGTTGCAGCGTCCAACCATGCCGCACTGAACTTTGCCAATGCGCTGGGGCCGTGGATCTGTGGTTTGGCAATCAATGCCGGTTGGGGTTGGACTTCAACCGGGTACGTCGGTGCGGCTATGGCATTAGTTGGATGCCTGATCTACTTGCTCGCCCGAGCATTAGAGAAGCGATCGGAGATCACCGCTGATTGATCAGCACTACTCGTGAGCCTGGGTACTCATCTGACTATTCCGGCTCACCTTGACTCTCAAAAACCTTAATTTCCATGAGTTTATTGGAAATATCTATTACATAAGAAGCCGCATCACTGAGCCCCTGCTCGCTGCCATCCCAACGCCACCAAGATCCAATAGTGTCAACGAGCTTCCGCAATGCCCTAGCATTTCTTTCACCTTCCGAAACGCCCATGTCTTGCGAGATAGCAAAATACATGTGGTCACAGAAGTCTTCCCAATCATCCACTTCCGAGCGAAGAGTTCCTGGCAAGACCTTGACGATCCGATCAGTCGCTATCAGCGCATCCCACATATCATTCTCGGGTCGCTGTAATTGCTGAGAAACATGAAATGCGATGAGCTTACGCCAATATTCATCCGGAGAGATGCATCCTTCGAGAGCTTTGTATAACGCATGAGCAAAATTGTTGTAGTGCCAGCGTAAAGCAGCAGACAGGATTTGCTCGCGCCCCTCCGGAAAGTGGAAGTAGATGGTCGGAGGTTTCACGCCAGCCGCACGTGCCAAACTTCGCATAGAAACATTGGAAATCCCTTCGCGCGTAGCAACCCGAAGAAAGGACTCGAGGATGACCTGTTTGCTTTTCGTTAATTCATTCCAGTCGAACGTATTAAGGTATCCCTTTAAACGCTCAAGCATAACCAATGTATTTTCACTGCTGCGCATAATCCCCTACCAACCTTGTCACCCCTCATCAACACGCTTGACCTTACCACATAACCAGGGTTCAGCTGCTACAAAAGACCTTCTCACGCCTGAGTGATGCTAGTCACCCAGGCGCAAAGGTAAGCTCACCCGTGATGGGCTCGACCAAGCCTCGCAAACGTTTCAGGCTTGGTTTTGCGATAAAAACCAGCCAGTATCATACCCACTACTTGAACAACCAGTATTGCGTAGAGCATCCATACCCGTTCACCTGGCTCCCCCCCGACCAATAACTCAAAGTGTTTAGCGACCAAAACCATCAAGCTAACAAAAAATATTGTTGAAACAGTGGGCGCCAAAAACGACTTGAGGAAGCTAGCTTTGTTGGCCCTTCCTTTTGCGAAATACCAAACCAATGCAGAGACATTGACCATGGTGAGCAGGCAAATAACACCCGCTGTTCCCACGCCAGAAAGTTGACCATAAAGCAGGTCAGGCTTCACCTTAAGCGTGATGAAGGGCATAAGCACTAGGAGCACTAGCACAGAAACCGACACAGAAGCCTTATAAGGCGATCCATGCTTTTCATGGACAGATGCTAAAAATGCGGGAAGCGCACCGTCTGTACCTAAGTTATACAGATACCGTGACAGAACATTGTGGATCGAAAGAATGCAGGCGAACGATGAGGTCAGGATCAGGACAGAAATCATCAAGTGAACAGGGCCCTCGGAGAAACTCGAGAGGGCGCCTGAAAACATGGACGCCGGTGAATTTGAAGCCACTGCCTGAACACTGCCCCCATACGCCATAACCATGGCAAAAGCACACAAAGTATAAATACAGCCGATGAATATTACTGCACCGTAGGTAGCCCTTGGAATCGTAGTGTCTGGGAATTTCACTTCATCGCGAAACAACGCGGTCGCTTCAAAACCCATGAAGAACGACACCACAAACAGCATGGCGAATGGCAAGTTGACACCGGGCTTACTCAACTCGCCAGGTGTAAATGCATCAACGGAAGCAATCCCTGACTCCCCGCCTCCCTGCAGTACTCCAAATGCAAAAAGCAAGCACACGATCACTTCAGCAACCATCACCCAAGTCAGAACTTTGGCAGATAGCTCCACATTCAAATATCCCAGCATCCCAACAGCGAGCCAGCAAAACAGCGCATACCAATACCAGGAAAAGGCGTGCCCAGTGATTTCCCGGTGGAAATCCGCTGCCGAAACACCGAAATACGAAGCCACACCAGTCAAAATCAGGAAATAGGCAACTGCAGCCATCAAACCGGAGCCTAGACCTGCCTCCTTACCCAAGCCATAGCTAATGAAGGAGTAAAAATCGCCAGGACGCTTTACGGTTGTATTAAGCGTCACATAGCCGACGCTAAAAATAAGTATCATCACAGTGACGATTAGAAATACGAGCGGGCTGGCCACTCCTCCAAACATTAAAGCAACAGGTATATACCCTGAAACGGTTGTGAGTGGAGCGGAGAAAGCCAGCACCGTCAGCGCCAAACTAAAAGCACCCATTTTACCCGTTAGCCTGGCACGCCCCGCTTCAGAAGCTCCAAATGCTCCCCCTGCCTCTGCAGTCATCGTCATAAACCGATCCTCGATAAATAGTTAATTCAACGTCAGCTCGGCAGATAAGGAGATGCTTCATCATTATATTTATTCAACGCAGGTTCGCGTAGACTTCCAGGATCAAGATATCAACCACCATTAACACATACCGTTTAATAGCGCTTGACATTGATACAACCTCAAACTCATTATCCATTGACACACCACCCTCTGCGAGCCAAAAAGCCCAGACCTACCAGACTATTCCCACTCGCCCACATGCTAGTCATCAAGCTAGTTCTTGAATATCAGAGGGAGCGTAATATAGTTACGAATTCGATCATCATTCAATGTCACAGGCTCTTCTGCAAGCTCGACACGAGAGTACTTGCTAGCAATGACATTAAGTGTTGCTTCAATTTCCGCCCTGCTGATTACTTGACCTGCGCAAGCGTGCACACCAACCCCAAAGGAAACGTGCTGACTGGCCTCTTGGGGCCTAGTATGATCGAACATATTAGGTCGTTTGAAAACAGTTTCATCTCTGTTAACCGCCGCGGTCATAAATCGGATACATGAGCCGGCAGGAATGGTAATACCGCGGATTTCAATATCTTCGGTGGGATAGCGAGTAAAGGATTGCTCAGGGGGATTAAGTCGTATGAATTCGTTGATCATGGCAGCCCTGGCATCAGGCTGCGCGCGATACAAATCGTAGAGATCAGGATCCCTAGCAAAATGTTCTAAAATCGCAGCTGTTACGTATGCTGGATTGGGAGCTCCAGAGAAATAGAGCAGCACCAGTGTCTGGATGACCTCCCGAGAAGTCATTTCCCCAGCCTGCTCAAGCTTGAGCATCGCGTCCAGCAATCCCTCCCCGGGGTTTGTTCTTTTTTCCTCAATCATTGCCTGACATTTAGCAAAAAGCCACTCAAAGCCTTCTTTTGCGCGATCCTTATCTGCTTGAGTTGCCGCAGGTGTTTGCATCCCAACGATTTTCAACGAGTTCAGTGTCGCAAGATCAATATCATCCTCAGCGACCCCAAGCACTCGACACATCGTCACGTGTGTCGGCACCACGCAAATATGGTGGTGCGCCTCGATATACCCATCTTCATCGATCAGATCTAGCGCGGCCTCGGCAACATCGACAGTGTGCTGCACCCACTCCTTAACCAACTTTGGCGTGAACCACTTATTCGTATGACGGCGAAGACTGGTGTGCTGCGGCGGATCATAAAACAGAATCGTATCTAGGAACACATGCCAATTATGGGGCTTGACCCAATCCGGCTCAACCATGCTCATAGCGGGATGCTTCACATACTTAATGTAATCTTCGTAGCGAGAGATTACAAAAGTACGCTCACTCTCTTGATAAACTGGGTAGTCCCGCTGCAAACGTGCATACCAAGGGTAAGGGTTTCTTCGAAAATCCGGATGCGCCCAAGGCAGTACTTCATGTGTAATATTCATCAATTAACTCCAGGCTCGAATCACGGGTAGACTGCGTCGATCCAGTCCGATGCCACTACCGTGAGCGACTTGCCGCTCGCAGCGTCGTGACAACCAACCTCGCCAATCATGGTTGCGCCTAACTCGACCAACTTATCGGAAATAGTTCTAATTGCATTATTGAAATTGGTATAGGTGCTATCGCCCAAGCCAAATGCGTAAAATCCAAGCCGACTGAGATCTGGTCGTTCATTGTTTAGCACATCGAAAAAAGGAATCGTCGTTTCAGGTAAGTCACCTTCACCATACGTCGACGTCACAACAATAACGGTTGAGCACGTAAGTAACGTTGATGCGGTAATATCTTCCATTGACTTGACCGAAACCTCGACCCCCCTTGCACTGAGATTTGCAACGATATCATCCGCTGCCATTTCAGCGTTACCACTCTCAGTACCAAAAGCCACTAAGATATCGCTCATACATTCACCTTATTTACGAATTTAATCAAACAATATCAGCACTCGCCGTAGTAGCATCCTGCCCGCGCGCCACTCTAATCATTGCCACCAAGTCCCGGAGTTTATTTCTACACCGGTCTTTAACAGCGCTACTCTGCTCATACCGGTCAATACGGCGCCAGCCATCATAATCGACAACATTAGTTGATAGCTCATGCAGCACTGATGCACGCCCAACCTTCCCAGGCCTATTTAATCCATCTTCAAAATCCTGGCATATTTTATCTGCAACGGACTTTGCATCCTTCCTGTTCTCTGCAACAGTTCCTTTCGGGCCACGCCTCAACCACCCAACTCGATATACTGCATCACCATCGCAGTCGTTGCCAGGAATCAAATTATTCTCAGACACGCCATTAGTGAAGCCGATAGCAGTTACGACGGTATCAAATCCATCAACTTTTAAAGCACCAGCGCCCTTGCTCAGGCTTGAAATAACAGTACGCCCACCAACAAAATCCAGCTCATTGATAGTCACATCAAAAACAAGCTCGATCTCGATTTTTTCACCCTCTCGGGCCTTCATATTTTCTTTTTGCATACGAAGGATATCCGGGACGCGCCCCTGCTCCTCAGGAGCATCTTCAAAACTGACACGTATGCCTGGAAGCTTCAGTAATTCCTCAAGCATTGAACCATCGCACTTCACCATGGATGCGGGAGAGCGACTGAATAGCTTTATCTTCTTCAACCCTGAAGACTTTAATTGCGCAAGGACGTCATCTACTACATCAGAACCAAGAAACTCATCACTTGATTTACAAATCATCCGTACAAAATCGACTGCGACATTGCCGCTTCCAATGACCGCAATATCACTACCCAGTGATCGGATCTGACCGCCAACATCTTTTGGTAGGCGATGTAAAGGGTATCCATTCAATGCCTTCAGAATCTGCCCCGCTCCAATGACATGAGCTCCGGGATGAGTGGGCACATCTAAAACGGCGTCATGATTCAGGCCTGTGGCCAGCACCAAAACATCGAACGACTCAGCAAGCTTTTGAAAGGTTATGTCCCTGCCTACGCTCACATTTCCAAAGAATTTGACGTTACCCTTTTCGAACATTTTTTCGAACTGCTGGATAACCCCTTTACTCCCTTGGTGGTCTGCCGCGATTCCATAGCGCACGAGTCCATAGGGCACAGGCAACGCCTCAAAAATTGAAATCTCAGCTTCCGGCCATTTCTTTTCAAGGAACTGCGCCACGAAACAACCAGATGGGCCTGCTCCAACAATGGCTATGGTCGGCAAGGTAGGCATTGAGATCTCCCAAGGCAAAGTGTGATGAGGCAAGAAAAATCGAAACCGCTCTAACGTTCGTTCGGTTATTGCTTGTTAGCAAAGTACATGCCAGCTCCGGCAAGACCGTTGTAGGGCGGTTCACAGGGGCTCTACGCGTAGGAAAGGACGTAAACGGTGCGTCTTGGGTCGGAAGTGAGCACTAGTAGTGCACTGCTACGGGCCCACACACCGTTGTGGAAAAGTGGCGGCCAATGGGGAGTGAAGCCACCTCAAGGCTACCCCGTTCCCACCATCTCCCCCAGAGAACCAACCGTGGAGATGTTAAAAACAAGCAAGCACTGGTAGATGCACTCAAGCGCGGAAAACTGGCGGACGCAGGTGCTGACGTGCTCGCCCCCGACAATATCGACATGATCATGTCGTTTGAGCATGCCACGCCAGACATCGCAAACACGCTCGACCTAATCGTCACTGACTTTGTCGCCGGCCAGACCGATGAGTCGATGCTGGGCGTCGGCTATTCGCCACACCGCTGGCAAACCTACGTTCTTCGTCACCTTCTTGCTGCTGACCATCGCGAGGGTGACCACCTCGCCATCCTTCGCAGCAAACAGACCGCGAGTGACCCCGTTACGCTGGCTAAGTCGGGGAGCAGCACCTCAGCCTTGCTGCGACGGAAGCCCTCTCTAAAAACCCGCTCCACGCCCTCTTTCGCCTCCTTTTCGAGCAAGCTGCCCTATCACTCCCTTTGATGTAGGAAGGGCGACTGAAAACAGCCGCCCTATGGTCTACTTGATTACTGCCTTGCGGCCCAAGAGTTGAAGCGCTGCTCCAGCTGATCCCCATGATCTGCCCAGAAAGAAGCGCTGATGGCCACTTGGTGCTCGAGGTTCGCTTCATCCGTCGGCATAGTGCTTCGACGATTTGCGTCTACCATCGAAACAGCTGCACGGTTCACTGGGCCATAGGCGATTTGCTGGGCATAGGCCTTCTGGGCCTCGGGTTGAAGAACCGACTGGATAAAGCGCAAACCCTCTTCGCGGTTCTTGGCACCCTTAGGAATTGTAAACGCGTCCATGTCGTAAATTCCGCCATTCCACACCATGCGAAGATTGCTTTCATTCTGCACCGCTGCGATGCGGCCATTGTAGGCAGAGCTCATCACTACATCACCAGAGGCGAGATATTGAGGTGGTTGGGCGCCCGCCTCCCACCACTGAATGTACGGTTTCAGTTTATCCAGCTTAGCGAACGCTCGATCTTGCCCCGCCTTACTCTCCAGAACCATGTACACGTCCTTGGGCTCTACGCCATCGGCCATCAAAGCGAATTCCAAGGTGTACTTCGCCCCCTTCCGTAGGCCACGCTTCCCTGGGATCTTTTCAACGTCCCAGAAGTCGGCCCACCCTTGCGGTGCAGTTTTAAGCTTCTCCGCGTTGTAGGCCAGCACAGTCGACCAAACAAAGAAACCAACACCGCATGGCTGTACCGCCCCATCGAGTAGTTCAGGTGTCAGCTTGGAAATAACAGGATCTTCGCCAATTTCCTCCAGCATTCCCTCATCGCAAGCCCGGATCAGCTCAGGCATCTCCATTTCCACAACGTCCCACGCGACGTTCTTGGTATCGACCTGTACCTTAACCTTCGCCATTTCACCATTGAACTCGTCGGCGATGATTTTCGTGCCAGTCATTGCGCTATAGGGCTCGTAGAAAGCTTTGACTTGAGCAGCCTTATTGGCGCCGCCATGTGAAACCACAGTCAAATCAGCGTGCGCCTGTACTGCAATAGCGGAGCTGAAGACGAGAGTGAGACCGGTACTGAGGAGTTTTGACATTATTATTGCCTCGGCTGGACGATATTTTAGACGATGGGGAACCCCAGGCCTCCGGTAGCGGGATCCGTGGGCACCTATAAAAGGTTTTAGAGTTTTGTCTAATTCACCACAATCATTCATTCGAATGAAACGGGCGCAGCGCTTCATACAGAAACACAAGAGCCGTTTTTGAATACGAACGATGAAAGAACTCGCTATCGAGGGCGCCGGATGTGTAGATGATCGATACGGAAACTCCGTGATACTGTGCCGCCGGGTGAACATCACCGGGCCCGCGTTGATGGCCATCCCATGCCCACCGCTGTGTTTATCGCCACATCACCTAGCTGAGTGATCCGGCGTCATGCCCACCCGCTGCAATTTCCATAGAACGTAAAGCGATCCACAGAGCCACAACACCCTCTGTGTCATCTAATGAACGACCGGTGATTTCCTCAATACGACGGATGCGGTAGACCAAGGTCTGCTTATGCACGTTTAGAGCTTGCGCCGACTTCTGCCATGAGCGGTTGTGCTCAAGGAAAATCGTAAGTGTGTGAATCAGGTGACTGCCGTTCTGAGCATCGTAATCTGCAAGCGTACCGATCACCCGACGATACATCCTGTTTGCCTGCTCGAGATCGCTCGGCAACCAGAACGCTTCATCCAGTGCGTTGGCGTAGTCGACAATCATCCGAGCTTCTGTCGAATGGGCCAAGGCCAGACGAGCCTCTCTAAGCGCCTCTGGTACTCTGAGGCCAGAGCCAAGCACAGCGCTTATCCCTAACGAACAGCCTAAAACAGCTTGGAGCGATTTATAAGCTGCCTGGTCAGTCATCAAAATAACAAGCTCGTCCCCCGCCTGTCTCGCTAGCATCTTTACGTTTTGACGACCGAGTTCCAGCTGCCAGGTGCCCGGATCTGCATGAACAAGCCGGGCAAGCACAAGGTGTGTCGCTTCTGGAGGGCAGCCTAACTGCTCCAGCCGCTCCGATGCAGCACGCTGGGCAAGCCTCATGTTTAGAAGATCATCTACCAGTTCGGAGCCGAGCCGCAGCATACGCTCGTGCTCACTTTGAACACGCTCAAGCTCAATGGCTAACACCGAGCCGATATGGTGCAAAATGCCGTAGTCCAAGAGCTGGCCACCTGTGGCTAGAATCGCGCACTCAGGTAACGCAGGGAGTGCCATTACTAAGGCCTCATTCTCCCCGTCATGGCAGCGCGTTAGATCATAGGTGAATCGTGCCCGCGAACCGATCACTTCTCGCCATCGTTCAGGTAGGGGCGCGAGCCCCTCCTGCCAAGGGCACAGACTGCGCGTGTCAAAAAGGTAGAGCTCTGCGCAGACATCTGCAGAAAGCCTGAGCAACAATCCGTTTAGGCCGAGGTGCCGCAAGCCAATCCTGGCGCTCTCGTAGAGCCGCACTACGGCACGTCGTCGCTGATCTTCTGCCTGCTGCCTAGCATCGACAATGGCCCTCGTTACTGCGGAGAAAGGCACCGAGTAATGAGTGATCAAGATTGGAAAACCTAGCAGCAACGCCTGCTCACTTAACCCAGTGAGATCGTCTGGAGCCTGCATGTTCTCCCCAATCATCATACCGGCTACTTGCGCCTCGAAAAGACGGGTGACATACGCCCGCTGCTGATCGGCCTCGCGGGGAATTCCCATGCCCGTGGTCATCAGCAGGTCACCGTCCCCTAACCACTCACTGGGATCGGCTAATTCGCATACGTGCGCCCAGCGCAACACTCGCTGGGTACCCTGCGCACCGGTCAATAACCGGGTACGCAGAGATACGTTGTCGATAATGTCCTGGATGCTAAAAGACATGGTATTTGACTGCCACAATGGAGATGCTCAACCGTCCCGCGGCGTTGGTGACACATCGTCACCAACGCCGCCAGATTCCGCTTCCACCCTAGCAGCGACGCCTACAAGCCGTCGAGCCAGAACGGTGGCATGTAGATCAATTAGTGGCCAAGCCCAGCGAAGCAGACTGCTGTAAAGACTTACCTTTGGTTTCCGGAGCCCACGCCAGGCAGACAAAGAACGCCAAGAGCGTAATACCTGCACCGATCAAAAGCGTCGCTTGTAGACCGATGGATTCGATACCAATTGGCATCAGGTAGGTACCCGTTGCAGCACCGATACGGCTGATACCAACGGCCACGCCAACAGCAGTCGCACGCACGGACGTCGGGAACAACTCGTTCGGATAGATCCATTCCAGAATACTCGGCCCGCCAGAAACAAAGGCGTAGAAGGCAAAAGCACCGATGATGAACCAGGCAGGGGCATCGGCCCACAGCCCGAGCGCGAACAGCGGTAAAGCCATGAGCGCGAACGGTACCAATACCATCGGACGTCGCCCCCAAGTTTCCACCAGCCTCAATGCAGGTATCACGCCAATGGCAAACAGGATTGCAATCAGCAGTTCGCCCAGTGTCGATGCGTTGACGCCTTCAATGCCGGCAGTGATCAAAATCATCCCACCGAAGGTGTAGAGCACGTACTGAGGTGTGATCTGGGCAAAATAGAGCACGCCACACATAATCGTGCGTTTGAGGTAGCCACCAGACGATATCAACTTGAGGTCAGACATGATGGAGCGTGGACGCCCCCCATCATGGAGCTGGTTGATATCCGCTTGGGTGATCTTTACCGACTTGCCGTAGACCTTGAGGATGACCTCCTCTGCTTCCTTGATACGGCCTTTGCTGGCCAGCCAGCGTGGCGACTCAGGGATGCCACGACGCATGATCACGACAATAAGACCAACCACAGCACCGCTGAACAGCATCCAACGCCACAGGGAGTGGTCACCGCTGAATTTCACTACCAGATAACCAACGACAAAGGCAGTCATGGCTCCAACCGACCAAGCCAGCCCAGACAGGCCGATCATGAAGCCGCGTCGCTTGGATGGTGTGAACTCGGTGAGAAGGGAGGTGGCAATCGGATAGTCCGCGCCGACCGCGAGGCCGATGACGAAGCGCAGCAAGATCAATTGCCAGGCATCGGTCACAAAGGCACTCAGACCGCATGCGACGATGAGTACGGTCAGATCCAGTGCATACATCGTTTCGCGCCCGATCCGGTCAGTGACCGCACCGAACACTGTCGCGCCGAAGAAAATGCCCAGCAACGAAGCGGCACCGATAAGGCCAGTCTCAACTGGTGATGCCGGAATGTCGTGGGCAAAACCGATGAGAGCAATACCGATCAAACTGAGGATATAGCCGTCCAAGAATGGGCCACCGCAGCACGCAAGCAGTAACTTGCGGTGAAACTTGGACACAGGCGAGTTTTCGATGATATCGAAGACGCTCATAATACAACCTTTATTATTGAAGTTGTGAAAGGCGAAAAGTTAGTCAACCGACAATGAAGTAGTGCTTAGTTAGCGTTTCCTCAATGATCCAAATACCCGTGGTATTGGGAGCGAAGTAGGCAGCATCGCCCGCTTGAAAGTGAATGATGTCACCTACATCTGGATTGAAAGAACCCTTACCGCTGATGAAATAGCTGTACTCAGCCTGGAGAACTTGGCGACGCCAGCTACCTGGCGTGCATTCCCATACACCTAACGAGAAGCGCGGATCTTCTACTACTTCATCTAGGGCTAGACAAGTCTGAGAAACCGCATCCCCCAGAGGCTGTGCGACTGGCGCCAATGCTGAGAACTCAGTATCCGCAGCAAGGCGTTTAATGATTGGGGTCATGTTATGGCTCCTCTTATGTCAGGCTTTGTCTTCAAGTCCGGCGGGGGCAAGCCCGGCCAGCATTCGGTCAATTGCAGATGGTCGAACGCCACTCATTTCGGCCCGCTCCTTGCGAATGACGGCATTTCGAACGAGAGTGCCCCCCACGTAGCGGAATGGCTCAGGTGGGAAGGTTTTGCAGTCACGGCCAACCAATGGGCAGGTGCTCCATTCATCCCGGCTGCAAAGGGCAAGGCTGGCTAGAATTCGGCCACCGAGGCGGCTTGGGCCCACGCCGTTTCCGCTCCAGCCTATGCCGTAGTGAATGTTCGTGCTTCCCGACAACGTGCCGAAAACTGGTAGGCTGTCATAGGTACGATCAATCGGGCCAGACCAGGCATTGGTAAGCCGTGTCGAGGCCAGCTCAGGGTACGTACGACGGAAGTCAGCCTCGGTCAGCTCGATGCTCTCCGCGTGCTCACTGAAGGTGCTGTTGATTTGTGAGTTGTAGGCCAGAGCACCGGTACCTTTCCCAAACGCAATACGACCGTCCCGGGTAGTCCGGTAGTAGTCCACCATCAACTGCGAATCGGTGATTGACTCCTGCCCAGTCCAGCCCATTCTTTTAAGCTTTTCAGGGATCGGTTCAGTTACAACAATGGAACTGTTCACAGGGACGATAAGCTTGGACAGCTCCGGAATCGAAGCAGCCCAGGCATTGCTGGCAAGCACTACTGAAGTGGCGTTCACATGCCCCTTGTCTGAGGTCAGGCGCACCGATGCTCCCGGCTCAATGCTGGTTATCGGCGTTTGCTCGAAAATCCGAATACCTGCCTTCTTTGCCACCTCTCGCATGCCTCGAATCAGAGCGCCCGGCTGCACCGTCGCATTGCTACGCTCATACACCCCCGCAAGATGAACACCCGAACCGGTAGCTTTTGCCACCTCCTCCCCCGAGACACGGGTGAAGGGTTCGACGCCGAGACGTGCACACATGTCCAGCGTACTATTCCAGCTATCAATGTGGGCCGGAGTTGTCGCCGTCCAGAGCCAGCCCTTACGGACGTAGTGCGCATCGATCTGATGCTGGTCGCAGAACTCGCCCAGTTCACCGATAGCACGCTCAGCGGCGTGCGCCAGGAACAATGCTTGCTCATGGGTACAGAAGCTCAACAGGGAGCCGATCTTCGGCCACCAGGACATGACGAAACCACCGTTGCGTCCCGAGGCCCCACCTCCGCAAATATCCTGCTCCAACACAACGATGTTGATGTGGGGATCACGCTCCTTGAGCGTGAGCGCAGTCCACAGGCCAACAAAACCACCACCGACGATTGCAACGTCAGCGTTGTACTCACCCTCCAGGGACGGTGTGGGCTGAAGGTTTTCCTCCAGACTCTGCAGCCAGTAGCTACGCGTCAAAGGTTGAGAAGGGGACAGGCGCATGGGGTTGGTTCCACTGTTTTGTTTTCCACAGTTTCCCGCGCCTTGAGCTTCGCAACTATTGGGCAATCTTAGGAATATGACCTGAACCGTTCATATGATCGAATGAGACCAGATCGGGGCATACGTGACGTATGGTGGATGTGGGTGACCGAAGCGTTTGTGGCTAGCTTCTCAAGAGCTGCGGCGAGCAACTCCGGCCCGACGGATATAGAATCCCCGGCAACAGCGCTTTTCTGCTGAATGCTAAAGCTCGGGATTCGAGAGCAAATGCCTCGCTGCGCACCCGATGAAATTCTGATGTAGTCTCACTACGCCGAGTACCACAAGGGTTTTGCATCGAGTACAAAATTGATGAGTCCTCCCCGCTGAAGACTATGGCCAAACCGGTGCAGTACACCGATGTCTACCGGTCACTGTCCGTGAAAAACCTGCCTGCCGGCGCCACGGAAAGCTTTTTGGATGCCTGCCTGTTCACCAAGGCCAAGCAATGGCGCTACGAGAAGGAATGACGCTCGATCATGGATTTTGGCGGGAAACTTTATCAAGCTTCAGCGCTCCACCTAGGCTCTGTCTGAAAAAAGCCGTCGCATACACCGCATGACACAAGCCAGCGAGACCATCGCGGCGTAACTTTTTGCGAGCTTGTCGAAGCGCGTGACGATCCGGCGGTTCTCTTTCAGCCAGCCAAACATGCGTTCGATGATGTTGCGCTGTCGGTATTTGGGCCGGTCGAACAGTCTGGGTAAGCCAGGCTTGGGCTTGCGCTTCATCGAGCGCAGCGGGATGACGGGTTGCATTCGATATTGATCGCAGTAGCGGCGTAGCGCTTCGGCGTCGTAGCCCTTGTCGGCAAGTAGCCATTTACAGCGCTTGCGCGGGCGGCCACGTTGGCTCGATGGAATGCTGACCTCGTCCAGCAGTGGTTGTGCGTAGCTGATGTCACTGGCTTGACCGCCAGAGAGGAGAAAGCGCAACGGTATCCCGTTGGCGTCGCAGAGCATGTGGATTTTGGTTGTCAGGCCGCCACGACTTCGGCCTAGAGCGTGATCGGCAGGCTCGTCAGGCCCCCTTTTTTCCGCGCTCCAGATGAAGCACGGGTTGCTCTAACAGCGGTCGAATCGATCATCCAGGTGTGGGGATCGATCAAGCCTTTGTCATTGAGTCTGAGGTGCAATCGTCTGAGCATCTGATCGAACGTTCCGCGGTTTCGCCAGACTCGGAAGCGGTGATAGACAGTCGCCCAAGACCCGAAACGCTCGGGCATATCTCGCCAGGCTGCTCCTGAGCAGAGCACCCAGAGAACACCATCGAGCATCAAGCGATCACTGCTGCGGGGCCTGCCCCTGACGTGGACTGCCGTAAAGAGGTCGGCGACCACCGCCCACGCTTCATCCGAGAGCTCATAACGCTTTGCCATCACAGAATTCCTTTCCGTAGATGGTCGGCGACTGTACCGAACCTGGGCTGTTCCGGGGCCACATTTCAGTTTCTTGGGATTTCAGACAGAGCCTAACACCTCGAGAGCGTGAGATTTCGGTAGATATCGTGAACGGGCTAACGTGCAAGGAGATTGGCCGCAAGCTGAACATCTCTCATCGCACCGTAGAGGTTCACCGTGCGCGCCTGATGAAAAAGCTGAAGGCCAAAAACAGCGCGGAACTTGTCTCCAAAATCATCGTGCTGGATTAATGCTGTCGACGCATTATCCAGCCTGAGCCAAGGCGTGAATCACCCCTAGCTTACTAGACACTCTCCAAGTTCAGAAGATAGCGCTTCTCAAAATCTACTGGGGACAGTTGCATAGCACAGCCTTTACTTGAGTCACCATAAAAACTGGCAGATCCTAATGAACGCATGCAGTTCATCCTAAGGTCAGATCATTTCTCTAAGTGCCTCGAGCCCCAACTTAATGTAATTCCGTACAGACTCGTCCATAAGACGTCCATTAGATAGCTTGCCGTGCACAGAGCCGATCACTATCTGAGGATACCGAGCCAGCTCGGCAGAAACAGCCCATAGTGTCTCGTTCAACTGTTGCTGAGCTCTCACCCCGCCAGTAAATGCGGGAGAAGCAGTGAACGTGAGTATCGGCTTTGCTTTGAGCACTGATTTTCCATGAGGCCTAGATAGCCAATCGAGCGCATTTTTCAACACTCCTGACATGCCGTGATTGTATTCCGGGCACCCAATGACAATGCCGTTCGCAGCCAAGACAGCCTGCCTTAACTCAAGCACAGCGTATGGAGCGGATGGCCCATCCAGATCCTCGTTATAAGACGGTAGGTTGTGAAGCCTGTAAAGTGTTAAGCTTGAATCCGAGGGCAATAGTTCCTCAGCGATAGTGTTCAGGATCTGCTCATGCGCGGAATGTTTTCTAAGGCTCCCGCAAAGCCCAATTAACTGGCAACGCTTCATGCCCTCTCCCTGATTTCGACTTGCCTTTTAAGCGACTTGGGATACACACCACATCATTCACGATATTGGGTTTAATCCCAGCATGAAGAACAGTGCTTTGGCTGGCCTTGATGAGCGATTTCGCCATGCGTGACGTGTACTTTGTTGGATGATTACGTCACCCACCTGCAGGAGCCTCTGCTCACCGTTATCTAATTCAAGCCACAACTCTCCCTCTAGCAAAACGCCGTAATCAAGTGTCGGCGTGCAGTGCATAGCTGGATCTTCTTTCTCGAACGACTCTATAAGTCCTGGAAGAAACTCAAGCATTTCAGCAAGCGCCCGCTCGGGCTGTATAGGTGCCGCCATCACCGTGTCTGGTGGCAAACTGACCATCAAGAGCGACGTGCCACCCGGCCCAGGTATCAGCGAAGTGTTTGCCGCAGTGAGATCCGAATCAGACCCACCGTCCTTTGTCGTAGCCCATAATTGAGCTATGCCGTAGCCTGGCATGTCCTGAAAGTTTTTAGAGCGCGGTGCCACATCATCAATCATAAACACTGCGTGGCCATGCGCATCGTGCCCAGTTACAACTCTTCGTATTTGCATTCAAACTCTCCAACATCCAGTGCAGAAAAGTCTGGATGGTGCTATGCCACACACCATCCAGCAGGATGGTTCAAGGACAGATGACGTAGTTACCAAACCCACCGTTGCGGTTTTCGATTCCGCTGATGGCATCATTCACCTGGTCAAGTGCGAACACGCTGTGCTCGAAGAAGGACAAGTCAAGTGCACCAGACTCCACCATATCCGCCATGGCCTGGCCCTGCCCCGTGGTAAACCAGGCAGACCCGCTGACCTGAATGTCGTTGTCCATGATCCAGTGCAAGTCCAACGGAACAGGGCCTGCTACCGCACCGATGTTGACTAGGTGACCACCGCGATGAAGACCGTTGAGTGCGTCGATAAGGCTCTCTGCAGGAGCACCAGGGCCAAGGGCATCAATCACCACATCCAGTCCTTCCCCGTGAGTCACCTCATTAACCCACTGCGCAGTGCTGCCTTCACCCAACGTATGAATCTGGATACGCCCTGGGGCAGCGAGGTCTTTCACGCGCTGGAATAGAGACTCGTTCCGCGCCGTACCCAAAATACGCCGAACCCCCATGGCTAGCGCCAACGCTACTGCGCCGAGGCCAAGTGTGCCGCTGATTCCATTGATCAGAATGGTACTGCTCGGCCCCACATTGGCTTTGAGCAAGGCCCGATAGGCTGTCCCCAGATATCCAAGTCGAGCCGCAGTTTCGAATGCCATGTTGTCGGGAATTTTGACCAGGCTGTATTGCGGTGCGGGCATGAACTCACACAACCCGCCATAGGGATAGTCCTCGAACATCCTGGGACTACGCGCAGTGAAACCAAAGTAACCGTTGAAGGTGTACGCGGTGCACCCCGTGGAGTTGCCCGAGCGGCATGCACGGCACGATCCACAGTAGCGAGCTGGGTTCACATAGACACGATCACCAGGTTTGAAGTCGTAGACCTGCTCACCCACCGTTTCAACGATACCTGTCGGATCCAGACCAAAAATCGCCGGCAACTGTGGCAGGGGCAGATGGGGAAACCACGTTTTCCAGTTGGTCAGGATGTTATGCAGGTTTGGCACGATGCCGCAGGCCTTGACTCGCACCAGTACCTCAGTCGGACGGATGGTGGGAACCGGAACCTGCTCGATCTGCATCGGTTTGCCGCCCTCATACATACGTGCGGCGCGCATCATTCTTGTCGTCATCTTGTACTCCAGCTCTTGTTATTGTTTTTGCAGCTAGCCCGCACCGGTATGCGGACGAAGAATACTTGCGATCAGCGAAGTCCGTCTTCGCCTCTTACATCAGCAGCCGCCAATCCGCCCAGACGGGCATGAATGCGCCCTCCCGTGGACATTGCCAAGCTGAACGCGATTTCATTGCGACGCGGGCCATCCCAGAGGGTGACCTCAGCAACACCGAAATGGCTACGCACATAAGCAGCATGAATGTGACCTAGAGGCATCATGAGCCTGCAACCCGGGCCCCCAATGGTTTTTGCAGCAGGAACGATGGCCTTGGGCTCACCCAGCAATGCACGCATGGCCCAGCCCCCTGCCTCATGCCAGACCGCGCCGTGCTCAAGCTCACCATCCTCTCCCACGATGGCGGCTTTGCCATACGCTTGAACCTTGTCTGCGCCGCCCAGTGCATCGACCAGGCGTTGCGAGAGTTCGGTACCCAACCCACGCAGTTCCGCCATGAAAGGCAACAGATCCTCCTCATAGCGCCCAGCGTAAGGGTTTTCGATGACCGCAGTGGCCACTGCGACTCTCAAAGGGTCAACCGCCACAGGGCCTCGCTCATGAAGGACATCTTCGATATCCAGCTTGATCTTGCGGACTTTCACCAATGCCATTGCTCGCTCTCCTACTGGACGCCGGAAATAATTTTTGTTGGCGTGTTTGCATTATGCACCTTGCGCTTTATTGTGCAAGAAATTATGTTTTATGCACAAAACAACAGAGAGGTCACACCATGAAGCTCGTTTCCTTCCACCTGAACAACCGGCCCGGGTACGGCGCTGTCGTTGGCGATCGAGTCGTAGACCTGAGCAGTTTCTTAGCCGATGTCCCGGATTTGGCGAGCCTAATTGCTTCCCCTGGCAAGCTTGCGCAGGCCAAAAAGCTGGCCGCAGCTTCAGAAGGTGAGCTTGTGCTTGCAGATCTGACACTGAGTCCAGTCATCCCTGCTCCAGGCAAGATCATCTGCGTGGGCATCAACTACGTGGCTCATGCAGAAGAAGCAGGACGTAAGGTCGGTCAGCACCCAGTGATCTTCCAGCGCTTCGCCGAGACCCTGCAGGCACATGACGCACCTCTTGTGCGTCCAAAGGTGTCGGAGGAGTTCGACTTCGAAGCAGAACTGGCGGTGGTCATTGGCAAGGGTGGATCTCACATCGCACCGGAAAACGCGATGGAGCATGTCGCGGGATACACCTGCTTCAACGACGCAAGCGTGCGTGATTGGCAGTTCCACACCCACCAATACGGCATGGGCAAGACTTTCCGCTTCACCGGCGCACTCGGGCCATGGCTGGTAACCGCAGATGAAATTGCCGATTACCGGGACTTGCAGATTCGCGGCATTCTCAACGGGGAGCAGATGCAAGAAGGCAACCTGTCCGAGCTGGCTTTTGACATTCCACATCTCATTTCCTACGTCTCCCAGGCCCTGGACTGGAACCCTGGCGACATTTTGGCTACAGGGACACCGAGCGGTATTGGCTTCAAGCGAAACCCGCCGATTTTCCTCAAGCCGGGGGATATCTTTGAAGTGACGATCAGCCAGATCGGTACCCTGCGGAATCCAGTGATTGACGAAGCCTGAGCCACCCATCCTCGAACAAGCACAACATTAGGAAAAACGCCCATGGCCACCCTGCCCCGCATCAACTTCACCCACACTGGTACGTTCTGCAGCGACCTGGACAAAATGGTTGAGTTCTATTGCAGCAAACTGGGATTCGTCGTCAGTGACAAAGGTGTGGCCTCCACTGGCCACCGTTTGTTTTTCATGACCCAGAATCCAGAGGTGCATCACCAGTTGGTGCTCTTCGATGGCAAGCCAACCAACCTGCCGTTCAACCCGATCAACCAGCTGTCCTTCCTTCTGGATACGCTGGATGACCTCAAGGCGTTCTACGTTTTTGCCAAAGAGAATGATCTGGGCCCGATCGACCAGGTCGACCATGGCAACGCCTGGTCGATGTATTTCAAAGATCCGGAAGGTAATCCCATCGAGATGTATGTGGACGCTCCGTTCTACACGAATCAGCCCTGCCGCGAGCCGCTGGATCTGCAGCAAAGTACCGAGCAAATTCTTGCCACGACTGAGGCCATGTGCAGAAGGCGTCCGGGTTTCCAGACCCGTGAGGAATGGATGGAGTCAACCCGCCAACGTATCGCTCAGCAACGCGTGAGTTGGTAAGCCACCATCGTGCGACCCGAAACGGTCGCACGCCCTTTTTGGCTAGATGCACATTCAAAAACATCACGTTGATGGACTCTGATGCGGGATCCAGTCAGCAGCTGGAAAACCTGGCCCTTCTGTACTGGCAGACAGGGTGGTATTTCATCCGTAAGGAAATACGCAGGTCTGAAGCCACAGCTTGGTCACACAACAAGAAAGATGGAGAACATCTATGGAATATGACCTGATTATCGTCGGATTAGGCCCGGTAGGCGTCACTGCTGCCAACCTTGCTGGTCAATGGGGGCTACGGACACTGGTTCTCGACAAAAGTGACGCCGTGTATCAAAACCCTCGCGCCATGGGGTTGGATCACGAAGCCATGCGCACCTTCGACAACATTGGTCTTGCCGAGTCGATAGCTGCGCATGTAATGCCTTACCGCGCCTCTCATTACCTGAACGCCGACACAAAACTGATCAAGCACATCAACGCCTCCCAGCCTCCGTTCTTACTAGGGTGGGCGCCCAACTACGTGTTTTCACAACCGCCGCTGGAACACGCGCTGCGTAGAAATCTCCACTCACAGAGCCACGTCGATGTTCTTCTTGGCCGAGAAGTGTTCAACGTCGATTCTGCAGAGGCAGGTGTCACTGTTAGCTACCGTGACTCTGCAGGGGCAGTAAGTCGTGCAACCGCCAGTTACCTCCTGGCCTGCGATGGGGGCACCAGTCCTATTCGCACGAATCTCCAACTGAACATGGAGGATCTGGCATTCGACGAACCTTGGCTGGTTGTGGACGTAATCCTGAATGAAGGCGCAGGTAACTCCCTTCCCGAAACTAACGTTCAATACTGCGAGACTGAACGCCCCAGCACCTTCGTGGTAGGCCCAGGACGGCATCGGCGCTGGGAGTTCATGATCAACGAAGATGAGTCACCTGCCGAGATCATAAGCCCGGAGTCCATCCAGCGCCTGATTTCACGCTGGCTACCTGCTGAGGATTATCAGATCTGGCGAGCCTCCACCTACCGGTTCCATGCACTAATCCTTGAGCGGTGGAGAGTTGGCAACATCTTTTTCCTCGGCGACGCTGCCCACATGACTCCCCCCTTCCTTGCTCAGGGCATGTGCCAAGGTTTACGCGATGCCATGAACCTGATCTGGAAATTGGCATTCGTAAAGCGTGGAATCGCATCGACCAAACTGCTGGACACGTACCAGAGTGAACGCGCTCCACACGTAAAACGTACAACCGAAGTCGCCAAGGAGTTCGGACAGACAATCTGCGAGCGCGACCCGGCCAGAGCCGCTGAACGAGATGCCCGATTACTTGCTGCGGTTCAAGATTCCCCAGGGGGCACTATCCGCCAGTCTCTGATTCCAGGGCTTGAAAGTGGCTTCATTGGCTCACATAAGCCCGCTGGGGGGCTTTTCCCTCAACCAAGAGTTACAACCTTCGATCAACAGGAAGACCTGCTGGATCGCTTTACCGGACAAAGTATACGGTTGGTGATTGCTGAAGGATTCAAGGCAACAGAGGCACTGCTTGCGGCGTTTGATGATGCGGTACGCGGGGTACAACTACCCACGAGCATCGTGCAGTTGAGCACTGCCCCGACGGCACACTATCAATATCGAGAGCATGATGGCGTGCTTGCGGCCTGGCTGCAGCGAAACGGATGCGACGTTGTTTTAGTACGTCCCGATCACTACGTATACGGTGGTGCTTCAACGCTCGAGGAAGCCGTACACCTCATCCAGGACTGCTTCGGCAAACTGCGTAGTTGAGGGGATCAGGTGGTCGGCGCGCTGACCACCTCGCAGGCTTGAAAAGGTAGGACTAAATATGGGGCTCCCCACCATTACGAGGTAGGGAGCCCTTGGTACTACTGGAGCGTCGAATGCTGCTGACGCAGCACGTCAGTCACATGCTTGAGTGTTCCGCCAATGTGATTACCGAGTAGCTCAACAGAAGCGTTGATATCGCGAGACAGAACAGCATCAATCAGTTGCTGATGCTCATCGCCCTTGTGGCGCTCCACACTACGATGCAAGGCTGAGAAACGACGGTAACGTTCGGCCTGGTCGAACAACGAGTCGATCAACCGCAGCATCATGTCCGAAGGACAAGCCGAAAAAAGAGCAAAGTGAAATGCCTTGTGACGCTCAGACCAATCATCATCAAGGGCCACTGAAACGCTTCCAAGACGCTTTTCGACGACCTTCAGCCGATGGAAAGCTCCGAGAACATCAGCTTCCCAAGCATCATCACCATGGCGAATAGCCTCGGCAAGCGCCTCACACTCCAGCAAACGACGCAGCTGGGTAATTTGCTGAAAATCGTCAACAGACAAACGCGCAACGCGAAATCCTTTGTTCTCGCTTGCCTCGACGATGCCTTCCTGAGCCAGACGATTCAGCGCCTCTCGAATCGGGGAACTGCTCAGTCCATAGCTCACGGACAGCTCTGCTACCTTGAGCTTTTCACCAGGAGCCAACTCACAGCAGATGATCGACTTTTTCATCTGCTGCAGGGCGACCTCAATAAGGGATCCGCCTTGTTGATTTTGCATTTCACGGTTTCCATGGATGTTGCATGCTTTTATATTTTATGCACAAAGTATGATTTGTGCAATTTATCGCGCCTATTTCAGAGTGAAGAATGACAGACCTTCACGCAATTGCCTGGCCAGGTTTTCTAATTCCCGAGAGGCACCGCGTAGGCGATGCGTGCGGTTTTGACTCGCCAGTGCCGATGCCCGAACCTCCAGCATACACAGCCCCACCTCACTAACCATTTCACTCTGAGCCTGCGTAGCACCTGCAATATCGAGGTTCATCTGATGGATGGTCGATACCTCAGTCGTCACGCCTCGCAGTGCCAATCCCGCTCTGAATGAAAAATCGCGAACACGCGCAGACTCTTCGCCAACTCGCTCCACCCGAGAGAGCAAGCTCTTGCTGTCACATTGCAAAGTCTTGATCATTCCGGCGATTTCCGCGGCTGCACTCTGGGTACGTGCAGCCAGGCATCGCACCTCCTCCGCCACGACAGAGAAACCACGCCCCATCTCTCCCGCCCTGGCGGCCTCGATTGCAGCGTTCAAGGCAAGCAAATTGGTCTGCTCCGCAAGCGACTGCACGACCTCGAGCACTCGTCCAATACTCACAGCACGAGCGTCCAACGATCGCATTTCCTGCCCAGTTGCGTGAACGAGTTTGTCTAGCTGGTCGATCTGACCAACTGCTGCCTCGACCTCCTCCCTACCAACCTCGCTGCCTTTGCTGGCCAACCCCGCAGCAGATGACGCATCCCCCGTCAGTCCGACAACACGGGTCAGGCTAACGCCCATCGTTTCCATCGCATTGAATGCACGATTTGTGTCTTGCACCTGATGCTCGGCACTACTAGCAACTTCACGTGTCATCTGATCCAGTTCAGCGCAAACCCTTCCAAGTCCACTAGCGCCCTCCTCAATCCGACTGACGACACCATTCAGGCTTTCGCCCATCTGCCGTATGGCGTGTAAAACGACGGCAAGCTCATCACCGCAATCATCATGGATGGAAGCGTCCAATCTACCGGCGGCAAAATGCTCAACCTGCTCAGCAGTAGCGCGTAGGGAGAGGATGATTCGCCTGCGTATACCCCAGGCTGTTGCAATGCCGAGCACCAACACTAACGCAGCCATCTGAATGAGCTTGGTGTAGGCATTTTGCTTGAGTGCCTGCTGACGGTCGGAAACCTGGCGTCGCATTTCTTCAGACACAGCCAGCATCTGCTCAGCAATACGATCCATCTCCAGTTCAGACTCGAGGTGAGCGAGGTAGCTGGTGTGATACGCCTCAAAAGCAACACGATATCGCTCCAAGGAGCCAAGCGCTAAATCCAATGCGGCTCGCTGTTGTGTAGCTGCTCCACCAGCCAGGGCCTGGGCAGCAGATCGAAGATCACTGAGCAACAGTACCCATTGCTCATAGTCCGCCTCTGTCAATGACTGGCTGTAAGACCATTCAGCGATGCGCAGAGATAGCAGCTTACGCATGAGCGCCGTGGCATTCTCCGCGAGCACCAACGCTGCCAACATCTCGCCACTTTCCTGCATCAAAGCCTCGGTCAAATCCTGCTCGACGGTTTCAAACGCTATGCGCACCTCACCGGCCTCAACCCCCATGGCTTTCTGCGCTTGTTCCAACCGACCACGCGCCGCGACCAAGCGCTCGAACTGCGTCAGATATTGCTTGCTCGCCACTACAAGTGGCTGCTCAAGCTGTTCCAACGTCGCCACCTGCTGAGGAATCTCGCTGATCAAGCGATGCACCTTGTCGACGGCACCTCCAGTGGACTCTAACCGATAGCTCTTCTCCAGGATTCGAATGTCCAAAATCCCTGCATGCACTCTAGCGATGCTCTCCAGCTGATCCTCCCCTTTGAAAACAGCCTGCAGGCTTGAAAATGCAAAGCACGCCAGCAGCACGCTCAAGCCACACAACAGGCCAAAACCCAGTGCTAACAGGGCTCCTATCGAGAATCGCCGGGGTGAGAGAGACACAGATTTCATCTTGTTTTTCTTCCTATGCCGTTCGAGGGATTTGCCATTGAAGAGGAGCTGTCGTTTTTTCCTTGACTTCCTCCCGGTCAGCAACCTATTTTTGTGCATAAAGCATCACATAAAGCAAAATAACAAAAATAATGCACAAAGATAGAGGCTAAAAATGCATAGCCGAAAAATCCTCGATCCCGACGAAATCAGCACGTTGCTCGATGCAGCCATTGCTGAAGCGGCCCGACATGACTGGAAGGTATCTGTTGCGGTTGTCGATGACGGCGGACACTTGTTGGCCTTCCGCAGGTTGGCCGGCGCGAGCGTCTCGTCAGCTCAAATCGCCATTGATAAAACCCGCAGTGCTGCGATTACCCAGCGCCCTACCCGTTTCTTCGCCGAGATGTTGAGCCGCGGGGTGTACGGCACTGCCTCACTGGCCGGAGTTATCCCAATGATTGGCGGACTACCGCTTTTGCAGGGCGATCAATGCCTTGGAGGGATAGCTGCCAGCGGCGTTAAGGCCCAGTTCGATGAACAGATCGCAGTTGCCGGCAGTGAGGCAATTGGCTGTTCAGCGCCCCCAGCACCAGATCTAAGGAGAGCCAATAGCGCTGCCAAGCACAGCATCCGTCTCTACGGATGGAGCCCCCTGTAATAACAACAAGAATGCAGAAGAGGTATCCATGAACACAAAGCAACGCCGCCCTACTACACAGCTTCTTGCCCGCCATGGCGCCAAGGCCAGCACACTCAGCATCGCCCTGGCATTGTGTTCGGCAGAGGTCATGGCTTTCCAGTTCGACACCGGAGTCGAGGGACTTAAAACCAGCTGGGACAACACCATCAAGTACAGCAATGCTTGGCGCCTGAACGAGCGCGCCGACAACGTGATGGCGTCCTCACCGAACCCGAACAAGGATGACGGTGACCGCAACTTCAGCACCGGGCTGATATCCAACCGCTTCGACTTACTCTCCGAGTTGGACATCAAGTACGGCGATGTCGGCGCCCGCCTCAGCGGCGCAGCCTGGTACGACACTGTCTACAACGAGAAGAACGACAACAACTCGCCCGCCACTGCCAACCCGGTGAGCGTTGACTACAACGAATTCACGGACAAGACCCGCGACCTTCATGGCCGGGATGCCGAGATCCTCGATGCCTTCGTATATGGCGCACGGGACATCGGCTCGACTCGCCTCTCGGCACGCCTGGGGCAGTTCAACCAGATTTATGGTGAAAGCCTCTTCTTCGGCGCCAACGGTATCGCCAACGCGCAGAGCACTGTTGACCTCGTTAAGTTGCAATCGGTGCCAGGCTCGCAGTTCAAGGAAATTCTCCTTCCCACCGAGCAGTTCTCCTTCAACTGGCAGCTCACCGACACCGTTAGCGTGGGGGCTTACTATCAGTTCGAATGGAACAAAACGCGTCTTCCTGGTTCAGGGAGCTACTTCAGCGCAGGCGATTTCGTAGGTGAAGGTGCCGAGCGTGTCTTCTTTGCAGGAGGGCCCCTGCTACACGGCCATGACATCGATGCCAAGGACTCTGGCCAGTTCGGTGCCCAGATCCGCTTTGCCCTCGACGATTGGGAGTTCGGCCTTTATGCGGCGCGCTATCACGACAAAACGCCTATCTGGTATTTCCGTCCCACATTCCTGGGCGGTGACGGCACCTTCGTGAATGTCTATCCCGAAGACATCAAGGTGTATGGCGCAAGCTTCAGTACCCTCGTGGGGGAAGCCAACGTCGCGGGTGAAATCTCCATGCGTGTGGACACCCCTCTTGCCCCGAATGGCGGAGTGGTAGTCACCGGTGACATGACCGCAGATAACAACAGCAATCCGCTCTATCCGATCGGCGACTCACTGCATGCTCAACTGTCGATGGTCAACGTATATGGAGGCTCGGCACTATGGGACGGCGCTTCTCTGGTAGGCGAGGTTGCCTTCAATCGTCGCCTCAAGGTGAAGAAGAACGCTCAGAACCTCGATCCGAATACCACTCGCGACGCCTACTCTCTGCGTTTCACCTTTGAGCCTCAGTACTTCCAGGTGATGCCTGGCGTCGATGTACAGCTGCCTATCACCGTTGGCTACACGCCGTACGGTCGCTCCTCGGTCACCCCCCAAGCGTTCTCTCCGGAACACGGCGGAGACATCACGCTCGCCCTTAAAGCCGACTACCAGAAGCAATGGTATGCATCCCTCAGCTACACCAATTTCTTCGGCGATGGCGGCCCCATCATCGGCCCGGACAACAACTACACCTTCGAACAAACCCTGAAGGACAGGGACTTCATTGCTTTCTCGATCCAGCGCACCTTCTGATTTCCGGAGAACAATAAAATGAAAAAACAGGTTCTGTTGATGACCGCTCTTGCGGCAAGCCTTGCGGTCAGCCACGTAATCGCTGCTGTCTCGCCTCAAGAGGCGGAAACGCTGAAAAGCTCGCTTACTCCACTGGGGGCAGAACGAGCGGGCAATGCCGATGGAAGCATCCCTGCCTGGGGCGGCGGCCTCACCAAGGAGATATCAGGCGCGAAATTCGGTGATGTACCAGCCGACCCGTTCCCAGGTGAAAAGCCTGTGCTGCGCATCACTGCAGCCAATTCAGGGCAGTACGCCAACAAACTCAGTGAAGGCACCCAAGCTTTGCTGAAGAAGTATCCGAATAGCTTCTTCCTAGATGTCTACCCGACGCACCGCACTGCCGCAGCCCCACAGTGGGTCTATGACAACACCCAGGCCAACGCCACGCGTTGCCAGCTGACAGAGAACGGCCTTTCGGTGAAAGGCTGCTACGGAGGCATCCCGTTCCCGATTCCGAAATCCGGCAGCGAGCTGATCTGGAACTTCCTCCTGCGTGTCGAGGCCGAGTCCATCGAGATGGGCTACCGCAACACCATCGGCAACGCAGACGGTTCTCGCACGATGGCCAGTCGAGGGGTGGAGAATTGGCAATACCCCTACTACTACAAGGATGGGAATGCTGATAAATGGTCAGGGCAATATGTGCTGCTGCGCTTCCTTACCAATGAACCACCCTTTAAAGCCGGTGAATCACTGGTCACTCATGACAGCATCAACGCCGCAAGCCCACGGGACGCCTGGCAGTATCTGGTCGGCCAGCGCCGCGTTCGGCGTGCACCGACGGTAGGTTACGACACGCCAGACTTCGTGGCATCCGGTGCCAACTATTTTGACGAAGTGCATGGTTTCATCGGTCATCCAGATCGCTACGAGTGGAAGTTGATCGGCAAGAAAGAAATGTACATCCCGTACAACCTCAACAGTTTCCACTCGCTCAAGCCTGAAGAGGTCAACACCAAGGATGTCCTCAACCCAGAGAAAATGCGCTGGGAACTGCACCGCGTATGGGAAGTTGAAGCAACCGTTGCGCCCGGTAAGCGCCATGCTGTACCGAAGCGTCGCTTCTATATCGATGAGGACAGCTGGACGATTGCCTTGGCTGATGGCTATGACGCTCAAGGTAAGCTCTGGCGCGTCAATCAGGCACTGCCTTTCGTGGTGCCATCGATCCCCGCCGTCGTGGTCAAACCGGTCGTGATTTACAACCTGCAAGCGGGCACGTACAGCGTGGTGCAAGGGCTCAATGGGGAGCGTTACTCGGTTGTGCCGCGCAAGGCGGAAAACTTCTTCACCGGTAACGCGGTTGCCTCTGACTCCGCACGCTGAACCAGGCCTTCAGGGCGGGTGTGTCATACCCGCCCTCCTTCGAGGTATCCAACGATGCAACGAATACTAATTGGCAGGCTCGCACTCGCCCTTAGCTTGGGCGTGACGGGTGCCAGCGTGGCAGATGAGGCCGTGCCGACTGAGCCGCTACAACAATCTGCACTGCACAGCGGTTTGGCCCAACACTCGCTGATGCTCGATGTATCACGAGCGGGAAATGCACTGGTAGCTGTCGGCGAGCGTGGCTTTATCCTTCGCTCTGAAGATGACGGCCAGTCCTGGAACCAGGTCGACACACCGGTAAGCGTCACGCTCACTCGTGTTGTTTTCCCGACACCCGATCAAGGTTGGGCCGTTGGTCATGCCGGCGTTGTGCTTCATAGCAGTGACGGTGGTCGGAATTGGAAGCTGCAATTGGATGGTCGCCAAGCGGCCCAGACGGTACTTGAGGCTGCCCAGAAGCGGTTTGAGCAAGAGCCAAATGCACTAAATGAAAAGCGCGTCTCTAGCGCGCGCAGCCTGCTCGAAGATGGCCCAGACAAACCGTTCCTTGGCGTACATTTCCTTGATGCGACACACGGTATTGTGGTGGGCGCCTACGGCTTGGCGTTTTCCACCGATGATGGAGGGAATACCTGGTACACCATCGAAGAACGCTTGGATAACCCTGCCGCCATGCACCTGTATGGCATCCAGCAGATTGATGACAAACTGTTCATTTTTGGCGAACAGGGTCTTCTACTCCGCTCGAATGATCGAGGCACCACGTTTGAGACACTCACCTCTCCAGCCACTGGAACCCTCTTTGGATTAGTCCCAACGAGCCAGCACGGCATGCTTGCTTTTGGCCTACGTGGCAAGAGCTATTTCTCCAATGACGCGGGGGATAGCTGGCAATCTGTGGCTAACCCAAGTCCGATAACCATCACCGCCGGGACGCTACTCAGCGATGGCCGCACGTTACTGCTCGACGAGTCTGGCCGACTGCTGACGAGCAAAGCGCCGCAGCACGGGTTCACCGCATTCACGCTTGAAGAACCTAGCTACCTCACAGGTTTGATTGAAGTAGGTACCGGCAAACTCGTGCTGAGTAGTGCTCGTGGCGTAAAGCGCGTGAACCTAGATGAGCTGAATCGGAGCACCACTCGTGAACAGTAAAGTAACAGCCCAACAGCCCGGTGCGGGAAGCGCGATTGCCCTTTTCGATTCCTGCTCAGGAAGCTTGCCCGAGCGCTTGCTGTTCCGGTACCGCCGGCTCATCATCTTGCTCTGCCTGCTGGTCAGCGCCACTCTTGCCTGGCAAGCGCAACATCTGCGCTTGAGCGCCGCATTCGAGAGCATGATCCCGATCGATCATCCCTATATTCAAAACTACTTCCAGTTCCGGGGGCAGCTCGGCGAAGGCGGCAATACACTACGAGTTGCTGTGAAGAGCAACGATGGCTCTATCTATAACGCCGCTTACCTGGAAACACTGAAACAGCTCAACGACGAGCTATTCCTGCTGACGGGGGTGGATCGTCCCTACATGAAATCCCTGTGGACACCAGCCACTCGATGGATTGGGGTCACTGAAGAGGGGTTCGACGGCGGCCCCGTCATTCCGGAAGACTATGACGGCTCGGCGACAAGTATCGAGCAGGTGCGACAAAACGTTGAGCGCTCTGGTGAAATCGGGAGGCTGGTTGCACCAAACTTGCAATCGAGCGTCATAATCCTCCCACTGCAGGATGCCGCTACTGCAGGTTCCGACAGCACCTTGGACTACCGAGCCCTCTCGAGGCAACTCGACGAGCTACGCGAAAGATACAGCAATGAGCACACCAGCATCGCCATTACCGGCTTTGCCAAAGTGGTGGGCGACCTGATGGATGGTTTGGCACTGATGCAGTTGTTCTTCGCCGGCACACTGATCATTTGTGCCTTGGTGCTCTATTGGTACACCCGCTGCCTGCGCAGCACCTTGCTGGTGCTGCTATGCTCTGTAATCGCCGTCGTATGGTTGCTCGGGCTATTGGCATCACTAGGCTATAACCTTGACCCCTACTCGATTCTGGTGCCATTCCTGATTTTTGCCATTGGCCTGTCCCACGGCGCTCAAAAAATGAACGGAATCATGCAGGACATAGGTCGTGGCGCAGACAAACTCACTGCCGCGCGCCTGACCTTCCGCAGACTGTTCCTGACCGGAGCAATGGCTTTGTTTGCTGATGCGGTGGGTTTTGCCGTGTTGATGATCATCAACATCCCGGTCATTCAGGATCTGGCGGTTACCGCCACCATTGGCGTACTTGTGCTGGTTCTGACAAACCTTGTGCTGCTACCCGTGCTGCTCTCCTACACAGGTGTCAGCAAAACTGCTGCACGCCGCGAAGCTGAGTCGGAACAAAAGGCACACGACCAACAGGAGGTTCGGCATTCACTATGGAGATTTTTGGATCGCTTCACCCGTCGAGGCCGTTGGAGTAATGGCGCACTGATCATCGCAGGTGCGCTGGCGGCATTGGGCTTTGCTGTTAGCCTGCACCTCAAAGTCGGTGATCTTGATCCAGGCGCGCCGGAGCTACGAGCGGAGTCACGCTACAACCAGGACAATGCGTTTATGGTCAGCAACTATGCGGCGAGCAGCGATAAGTACGTCGTCATGGTCAAGACTCCACAGTACTACTGCGCCAACTACGAAACCTTGGTCAAGGTCGATGCGCTTGAGGCCCGACTACAGCAGCTTCCCGGAGTCGTCTCGACATCTTCCCTCGCGGCCCTGAGTAAGCAGGCGGCAGCCGGGATGAACGAAGGCAGTCTTACCTGGTACGACATCCCCCGCAATCAGGGCCTGCTTAACGCAATTATCACGCGTGCCCCACGAGAGCTGTTCAATCAAAACTGTGATCTTCTGACCATCAACGTGTTTCTTGCCGACCACAAAGCCGATACGCTCACCCGCGTCGTTGACACTGTGGAACCATTCGCAGCAGCGAATAACTCCGAGAGCCTACAGTTCATGTCGGCAGCGGGCAACGCGGGGATTGAAGCCGCAACCAACATCGTCGTGAAGAAAGCCAACCTGCAAATGCTAGTAATGGTGTACTTAGCAGTAATCGTCCTCTGCTTCATTACCTTCCGCTCATGGCGTGCGGTAGTTTGCACGGTTCTTCCTCTCATGCTCACGTCTATCCTGTGTGAAGCACTGATGGTTGGTCTGGGGATCGGCCTGAAGGTCGCCACTCTTCCTGTGATCGCATTGGGCGTGGGGATTGGAGTCGACTATTCGCTCTACATTCTCAGTGTGACGCTGGCCAACCTACGGGCGGGTCAGTCCTTGTCCCGAGCCTATTACCTTGCTTTGTTATCCACGGGAAAAGTGGTGATCCTGACAGGTGTCACGCTCGGAATCGCCGTAGCGACCTGGGCATTCTCGCCCATCAAGTTCCAGGCTGATATGGGGATTCTCCTTGCGTTCATGTTCATTTGGAACATGTTGGGGGCTCTTATCCTCACTCCAGCCCTGGCAAGGCTTTTCCTACCAAACCACCACCTCTGTGCTCAGTCAAAGACGGGGCAGACACCGCTTTGATCACCGCCGACCCGTGTCACAGCGGGTCGGCAATCTCAATCCCCCACAACGTATCGCTGACTTGCTCGACGACCGGTACCACCCGCCAAATCAGCCGGCCGCGATTGAGAATGGAATTACGTTATTTACCGTTTGCTTCTGACTGAGATATCGGGTGCAGCTTACCCGCAGGAAGGATGCAAAATTCACTACCTCTCCGCGATAATCCATGACTTCCTCGTACAGCTTTGCGATGAGCTGGTTGGTGCTGACACCATCCGTTTCAGCAATCTCAGTCAGGATGTCCCAGAACTGGTTTTCCAGACGCAAGGTGGTGACTACGCCCCGAATACGCAAGGAGCGCGAGCGCGATTCGTAAAGAATCGGGTCTGCCTTCACATACAGCTCACACATAACGCCTCCGCTGGATCTACCTGGTTAAGTCGCATCGAGGATATAGGCCCAGGCCTGAAGGTACCTCCCCGAAGCAGCACGCGGGTAATAAACCGCTATTACAAGCGCCCATTTTGCTGCCGGGGGGTACGTAATAGCCACTTATTACCCGCCAGATTTTCATGCTGCCATCCTGAGTGCATAACAACACCACAGGAAAGCCTGATCATGCCGAAATTCCTCCATACCATGATCCGCGTAGGTGACCTGGATGCCTCCATGCGTTTCTACGGACAAGCATTCGACCTGCAGGAATCCCATCGCCTCGAGTTCGACGACTTTTCCCTCGTCTACCTGCGCGATCAGCAAAGCGGCACAGAAATAGAACTGACCTGGAACAAGGGCCAGGACGGCTACACCCACGGTAGCGGATATGGCCATGTGGCCTTCGCAGTAGATGACCTCGATCAGCATCACACTCGGTTGAACGAAATGGGACTTTCCCCTGCCCCTATCAAGGAATTCAAGCGCGGTGAAGAGATGCTCGCTCGCTTCTTTTTCATTCAAGACCCTGATGGCTACAAGATCGAAGTGTTGCAGCGCGCCGGCCACTATCAATAGCGCAATCTCAAGCATCTGACGTTCAGATGTAGTCGATCTATACCGTCTGGAAAACGCGCCCCCCTCTCACGCAACACCCGTGATGTCAGGCTCCTAATAAAAACAAAAAGGAGAACCGCATGAACGATCTACAAGCCAGCCGCCGTGGCTTCCTCAAAGGCAGCGGCGGAATTCTTTTGGGCACACTGCTTTTCACATCCGGCCCCATAGCTCTCCTTGCTCCCAGTACAACCTGGGCGCTCGAAATGAAAATGCTAAACAACACTGTGGCCGCGCGACTAATCGTTATGGTACGCCGCATCTATCCTCACGATCAGATGGAAGATGCTGTGTACGCTTTCGCGATCAAGGCGCTGGACGACCGCGCCGTGACTGACCCCTCCATTCTTCCCCTGCTTGAGCAAGGCCTGAGCGAGCTAGACAAATCAGCAGGTGGCGCCTGGCTGAATCTGGATGAGGAACGCCAATTGGCCGCGCTTGAGTCCATCCAGAGCACCCCTTTTTTCACTTTGGTCAGATCAGTGTCGGTCAATGCTCTTTACAGCAACGAACTCGCCTACCAGCACTTTGGCTACGAGGGAGCCTCGTTCCCCAAAGGTGGCTACTTGATGCGCGGCTTCAACGATCTGAAATGGCTGCCTGCAGCCCCTACCGAAGCCAGCCCCCCCGCCTTTTCCTGAGGATCCGCACATGACTACATTCAACTTTGACGACGACTCGGTAGTGGTGATCATCGGTTCTGGCGCGGGTGGCGGGACTCTGGCCAATGAGTTGTGTCAGAAGGGAATCCCGGTCGTTTTACTAGAAGCCGGCCAGCGGCAATCCTCAGCCACCTTCATCAATGACGAATGGCCTTCGTTCGAGCAATTGTCCTGGAGCGATACACGGACGACTTCGGGTTCATGGCAAATCGCCAAGGACTTTCCAAACCTTCCAGCTTGGATCTGCAAGACCGTGGGCGGAACGACTACCCACTGGGCAGGTGCCAGCCTGCGATTCCAAGAACACGAATTTCGAGCGCGCCAAACCTATGGTGACATCAAAGACGCGAACCTGCTCGACTGGCCATTGACGCTCGCAGAGCTAGAACCCTTCTATGCAAGGGCAGAAGACAAGATGGGCGTGACGCGCACCAACGAGATTCCAGGCCTGCCGGGGAACAACAATTTTCAGGTGATGTATAACGGTGCTCGCAAGCTTGGCTACAAGAAATGCAGTACCGGCCACATGGCGATCAACAGCCGCGCCCGCGCAGGACGTGCTCAATGCATGCAACTCGGCTTCTGCTTCCAAGGCTGCAAAATGGGGGCAAAATGGTCAACACTCTACACCGAAATTCCGGCGGCCGAGGCCACTGGCAAGTTTGAGCTTCGCACACAGGCTCACGCGGTGAAAATCGAACATGATGCCAAGGGTCGCGCGACTGGTGTGGTCTACGCAGATGCGCAAGGGCGACTGCAACGCCAAAAAGCGCGCCTTGTTGCAGTAGCAGGTAACGCCATCGAAACTCCTCGCTTGCTGCTCAATTCGAGCAGCACATTGTTCCCTCATGGCCTTGGCAACGGTTCCGGAATGGTCGGCAAACATTACATGCGCCACACCACCGGTTCAGTATTCGCGGAATTCAAAGATCCGGTGCATTTCTACCGGGGCACCATCATGGCCGGGCTTATAGGTGACGAGGTGCACTTCAATCCCGACAGAGGTTTTGTCGGTGGCTACGAAATGGAAACCATCTCGCTTGGCCCCTCCTTCATGGCAGCGTTCTTCAACCCTGGTGCCTGGGGGCGCGACTTCACCCGAGTTATGGACAACTACACGCATCTGGCTGGCATGTGGCTGGTCGGTGAGGACATGCCCCGGGAAAGCAATCGCATCACCCTAAGCGATACCGTCAAAGACCGTTTCGGCATTCCAGTAGCAAACGTGCACTACGACGACCACCCCAACGATATCGCAATGCGAGAGCACGCCTATCGGCAAGGTAGCGCCGTATATGAAGCTGTCGGCGCACTGAAGACTCACCGCGTCCCCCCCTACCCCTCGACTCATAACATGGGCACTTGTCGCATGAGCCACAAGGAAGCCGATGGCGTCTGCAACAAATACGGGCAAAGCCATGAAGTCCCGAATCTGTTCATTTCGGATGGCAGTCAGTTCACCACCAGCGCAGCCGAGAACCCTACTCTGACAATCGTTAGCCTTGCGATTCGTCAGGCTGAGTATATTGCCGATGCTTTGAGGACGCATGTGGCATGACTACTTCCGCCAAGCGCCTCGAGATTTACGCTCTTCCGGCATTTACCGACAACTACATCTGGCTTCTGGCCGATCACTCAAGCCAGGCGTGTGCAGTTGTAGATCCAGGCGATGCCGGGCCCGTTCAAGCTTGGCTGGAAGAACATCCCGGTTGGGCGCTCACCGATGTACTGATCACTCACCATCACAGCGACCATGTGGGTGGTGTGAAGAAACTGAAGTCTGCATTCGATCTTCGCGTCCATGGCCCCGAGAACGAGCCGATCCCTTACAGGAATCGGCCACTCAAGGACAGCGATCTGATCCAGGTATTAGGACGAACCATCAATGTGATCGCAGTGCCTGGCCATACTTCAGGGCACGTGGCCTATCACCTGGTTGATGAGAAAGCGCTGTTCAGCGGCGACACGCTGTTTAGCGCCGGCTGTGGCCGCCTGTTCGAGGGTACGCCTATGCAGATGCTGACGTCGCTCGAATGCCTCGCAGCGCTACCGGAGGAGACGCAGGTATATTGCGCACACGAGTACACCCTCTCCAACCTGCGTTTTGCTTTGGCTGTAGACCCAGACAATCACCAAATCGCCGAGCTCCTGGCTGAAGTCAGCGAAATCCGAGGCCGTGGGCAGTGCACCTTACCTACCCGAATTGGCGTTGAGCGCGTATCTAACCCGTTCTTGCGTGTGCGGGAAGCGGAAATCGTTGAGGCCGTCCAACGCTACGCGGGACTGAAGATCACATCTGCCGAGGAATGCTTTGCAGCCTTGCGCAAGTGGAAAGACAATTTCTGAACAACAAGAAGAAGATCACCTATGAAAAAAACACTGCTGATTACCCTGACAGCCTTCCTTATTGCTACTGCCCAAGCGGCTCAAGAGCCTGAGGTCGTATTCGCAAAATCCTGCGCCATGTGCCACAACGGACAACTCCCAAACGCGCCCAAAAAAGGTGATACCACTGCATGGAAACCCCGCCTTGCTCAAGGGCAAGACGTACTGCTCAAAAATGTGGTGAAAGGATTGAGTGTCATGCCACCACGTGGACTCTGCAGTGACTGCAGCGACGAAGACCTCATGGCAACGATAGGCTGGATGTCTCGCTGAGGACTGAAAGGAGCTGTGCTTTAGAAAGAGTCATTTCTGTAGGCAACTCTGAAGTAGAGCACCCAAAGCATCTACCGAGCATCACTTGGGCAAAGGGTGCCTTCCCCCGCAATGGCCAGCGTTGGTGTTCCGGTGACTTATCGTCCCAAAAGCCTCTACGGGACGAACGCCTCGCCGCTTGAGAAATAACTGATATGCAGCTTCTCCTTGATGGCGTTCTCCATGAAGCGCCTGCACCTCGCTTTTCACGAACCGCTGGATCAATTCCACAGGAGGGAACGAAGCCTTCGACTGGGGATGATGTGGAAAGGGCCGACTAGCAGGTTCGGCCCGTTACACCACTTTAGAAGTTAAAGGTATAACGCATGATCAATCGATTTTCATTAGCGCTATCCGCATAGGTCGATCGGTTCGTAGCGTTACGCCATTGGAACGAAACGCCCTTTGCAGGCCCACTCTGGATGACATAAGAGATGTCAGTGACCCGCTCCCATTCTTTGCCATCCTCCCCGTTTAGACGCAGAGAAGCGGCTTGGCGGCTTGTCAGCAGAGTAGGATCAACATCATCACCTTTCATGTACCTGGTGGTAAACAGCAAGCCAGGCACACCCAAAGCAGCGAAGTCAAAGTCATACCTCGCGAACCAGACGCGCTCGTTGGGGGCAGTGAATGTGCTGACCAGCGATTCGCCGAATAGGTAGCTATCTGTGCCGTTTACAAACGCAAATGGCGTGTCGCCCCAAGCCTTTTGGTAACCGCCGCCGATGGTGTGCCCTTTAATGCTATAGGCGAAATAACTACTCAGCGTTCGGTTGTCCACCTCACCTAATTTTTTGGAGCCGGTTTCGCTAGCATCGAACAGGCGAACATCCGCGATCACATTGCCTTCCGAAACCGGCTGGATAACTTTAATCCCAGCGAAGTAGGATTTGTAGAGGTCTTCAAGCTCGGCGGCGTGCAAGCTGAATGTCATGTCCTTTGCTGGCTTGAAGTCCAATGCCATGTAGTTATAGTGATCAGCCTCAACCGGAGCATAGCCAGTAGCTGTGAGGGATTCGAAATCGGTGGAATTACGCTGCTTCACGGCGTTTACCCTGATAGCCGTTACCGTCAATTTATCGATATCGTTGACGGTCAAAGACCCCCCGCGAAAAACCTGAGGCAGTAGGCGACTATTATTGCTCCAGAGGAGAGGCATTAGAGGATTCACCCCTCCTACCCTCAACTCAGTCTTGCCTACCCTCGCTTTAGCGGTAGCCACAAATTTTCCGTACTCGTCCTCCACATTCCTGCCGGAATCGTAGGCAAGCAGTCCAGACCCCGTTCTGTCAGGGCTAGAGTCAAGCTTAACCCCCAACAAGCCCATGGCATCGATACCGAAACCCACTGGCCCTTCTGTGAAGCCAGACTGCAGGTTCAGAATAAAGCCTTGTGCCCACTCATCGCGCTTGGACTGCGCAGCTCCATCATTGCGAAAATCACGATTGTAATAGAAATTCCGAAGCTCGACATTGCCTTTGAAGTCGTCCACGAACGCGGCAGAAGCATAAGGCGCGACCAACAGTGCAGCAGAACACGCTAACGACTTTTGTAAAAAAATAGACATCACAGGCACCTTGTTTTTGTTGTGTGCTTGAGCATGAGCCGCCCACCAGCGCCTCATGTAGATTCTGCCCTTGGATAGGATCAAACCGCTGCTGACGAATTAACCATTAACCACCAATCCAGTGATTGCATCCCCACTTCCGGCCAACTCTCGAAGCATGAATTTCTGAACCTTGCCAGTTGCAGTTTTTAGAAGCGCTTGGACAATCACTCGACCAGGACACTTAAACCGCGCGAATCGCTCCTGACAGAACTCAATGACTGCACGCTCCGAGGGTTGGACATGGCCCGGCTTTAATTGAACGAGAAACGATAATTCCGCCCATGCAGCTCATGCAATCCTTTGCTTATCGCTTCGACTGCTCCCCAACAGGCTGTAGAGCCGTCTCGTCCGAACCTACCGATGATTGGCACAAGCGATGAGTAAGCATTTTGAACCTGTCTCTCAGATTTACGGTTAGGTCAGATCGTGTGAAGCAGTGGCCTTCTTCCTCACCACAGCGGAGTCCGCGCGAGATTGGTTGATCATGGTCACAGCAACAGCACCTATCAGCCCGGCGAGACCGATTGCCATGAAGTTCTGCTCCAGAGGCAAGGCCATCGATACGAGTGCACCAATCAAAACAGGTGCGACAATCGCCCCGATGCGACCGACGCCCGACGCAAAGCCGACCCCAGTGGAGCGGATGGTGGAGGGATAGAAATCTCCGGCGTATGCATAGGCTAGAAGCTGGGTACCGAGCGTCGAGGCACCCACGATGAACACTACGACGAAGAGCAGTTCAGTAGAGCGCGTATAACCCAGTAGCGTGAGTGCAACCGCGCCCACTACGTAGAACACCACCAAGACGTGCTTGATGCTGAATTTATCGCTGAGCCAGCCACCGAAAATTGCACCGAAGATCGAACCGAGATTGAACACGATAACAAAATTCAGGGCGGAGCCGAGGCTGAAGCCCGCCATGGCCATCAGCTTGGTGAGCCATGAATTGAGCGCGTACACCATGAAAAGCCCGGTCATGAATGCCATCCAAATCATGACGGTGCTGTATCCACGCCCTTCCTGGAAAAGGCTTCGTACAGGCTTCTCTTGGGCAGAGACAATTTGAGGGTTGCCGACGAGTTGAGTATCATCCTTGATCATAAGGTCAGGACGGAGGCGACGGGCAATGACTTTCAACTCGTCATCCCGACCTTGTTTCAACATGAAGCCGATAGAGTCGGGCATGGTCTTCAGTATGAAGGGAATCAAAACTACTGGTAGGGCTGCCACGTAGAACACATATTGCCAGCCGTAGCTTTCGATCAGTTGCTTACCCGTGAGCGCTACCAAAATGCCTCCCACCGAATAGCCCGCGAAAACGATGGTCACCAGGCGGGTGCGAACTTTCAAGGGCGAGAACTCTCCCATCTGCGCCGTGCAGATAGGCAGCACGCCGCCGATCCCCAGGCCGGCGATGAAGCGCATGATACTGAAGGTCAGCGGGTTGTCAGTGAAACCTGCTGCAGCGGTGAATATGCTGAAGAGAGCTACACAGATTGCGATCATCTTTGGCCGACCAATACGGTCTGCCAGAGTGCCCAGGAAAATTGCCCCCAGCATTGTGCCAAACAGTGCTGAGCCAGCCATCACGCCGGCACTGGTTGCGTCAATTTGCATGTCAGCCATGATGGCTGGCAGCGCTGCGCCAACCACCGCCAAGTCGTAACCATCAATTATAAGAATCAACACGCACCAAAAAAGAATCAGCCCATGAAAGCGATTGAACTTTGATTCTCCGGCCAGCGTGTACATATTCAAAGAACTCATACCGTGTCTCCTTCAGTCTTGTTTTTGTCTTTTGAAGTCCACATACGTACTGCGATCGCAGAGCAATCGGATCTGTCCGACCACCTGGATGGAATTCCCAGCGCTGCCTATCGGGACTCTCACAGCTCGCGCAGTAGAGGCTCTCGACATCAGCGGAATTTCGCGAGGCAAAGAACTTAGCAACGTAGGCCCGGCTGCGTTTGCTAGCACGTACTCTTGCAAGTCGAACCAGCAGCAGTCTTGACGAGCGACGCTTGAGCTTTAGCAATCTCTTGGTTACGCAGGATAAAGCGTTGGAGCTTCCCACTCGGTGTTCTCGGCAGGTCGCTAACAAACTCTATTTCTCGTGGATAGGAATGAGCTGCCAAGCGCCTACGAACGTACAGGGAGAGTTCTTCGGTCAGCTCAGGCGAAGCCGTGAATCTCTGATTGAGCACAACGAACGCCTTAACCAGCTCTGTACGCTCCGCATCAGGCTTACCAACAACGGCTGCATCAACCACTGCGGGGTGTTCAATCAAGGCGCTTTCAACGTCAAATGGGCCTACACGATAGCCCGACGTGGTAATCACGTCGTCCGTGCGCCCTACAAAGCTAATACTCCCATCCGCGTTGAGCTCAACACTGTCGCCGCTCAAATAATATTGCCCGATGAAAGAATTAGTCGGCGCCCCGTGATAGCCAGAGAACCAGAACATCGGTGATTGCTTCCGATCAATCGCCAGAATTCCCGGTTGACCAGGTGGTAGCTCATTACCCACGTCATTCACCACCACGATCCGGTAGCCCAGGGAGGCAAACCCGGCTGCGCCTGGATTTACAGGGTGATCTAGTCCGTGATGGTTGCAGAGCACCATGCCCAGTTCGGTCTGACCGTAGTGATCGTGGATGGTCACTCCCAATGTATCGGCGAACCAACGGATCACCTCCGGATTCAATGGCTCGCCGGCGCTGCTCACAATTCGCAATTTCCCCCTAATGGCGCTTGTGAACTCCTCGCCGGCAGCAATTAGCAGTCGAAAGGCGGTAGGTGATCCTGCAAGATTTGTAATGCCGTACTTCCGTATTACCTGGCAGGTGCTCTGCACCGTAAACGGTCCATCGTACAAGGTGATTGAATGGCCAATCGCCAAAGGGCCCGCGATACCAAAGTAGAGGCCATAAGCCCAGCCTGGATCCGCTAAGTTCCAGAATGCATCCTCATGTCTCAGGTCTACTGACTGGCGCATATAGCTTTTAAACGCCACCAAAGCCTTAAGCGGTACCGTCATCCCCTTTGCTGGGCCCGTAGTACCTGAGGTAAACATCATGAGAAACGGGTCGTCCCCAGTCAGCATTTCGGGCTGGCACTCAGGGGGGAACTTTTCCAACTCATCCCAGAAACTCAAGTCACGACCGTTGTTTCCAATGGTGATAATGGAGGGACAGAACTCGACTTCATCTAGCTTCGGGCGGTTTTGCAGGTCCGTCACCACAACGCGTGCAGCGGAGCCTTCCAGGCGATGTTGAATGGCCTTCGGCCCGAAGGCGGTGAAAAGAGGTTGGTAAACCGCGCCAATACGCCATGTGGCCAAGATAGTGATAAGCAACTCAGCCTTTCTTGGTAGCAGTCCCGCGACCCTATCCCCCTTTTTGACACCTTGCGCTCGAAGGGCGTTAGCGAAGCGAGCAGCATTGTATTGCAGGTCTCCAAATGTATAGGTTGCACTGGTACCATCAGAGCCCTCGTAAAATAGGGCAGCTCGGTCATCTTGAGCATGCCGATCACAGCATTCGATACACGCATTGACGGCTGACAAACGTCCAGCTAGCTCAAGGTCAACAACATGCTGATAGCTAAAGCTAGTCAAAGCAGAAAAGTAATCAGGCATCACGAGCGTCCCTCTGAGTTATTTTTAGATGGGAGAAATCGCTGAAACGGGCGGAAAATAATCGCCTTCGAATGACGTGCCCGACAATGGTAAAAGCTCTCAATGTCTGTGACCGGATTTGCCACTTACCACCGAGAAATCAGAAGGCTCACCCACTACAGCTGCAGCAATAGAGCTGTGAGAGGCGGTATCTGTACGTGCGACGTTTCTTGCTATCCGTGAGAAGCTGAGTCGTCGGTGTCATGACCTTGTCCGGATTCAAGGGCAAAGGCTCAAACGTGTGGTGAGCGGCTACTTCAATTACCACGCGATACCGGGGAACCTATACCTCTTGGCGGATTTCGTTTGCCGGTATGCCGTCTTTGGCAGCAAGCCCTTAAGCGTAATGGGCTTCAATGGTCACGGTATGGACGCCTTGGCGATCCCCTACCTCCCGAGATCTAGAAGGCAGATCCTTACTTTGAGGATCGCTTTGCGTCGCATACCCGAGCCAGGAGCGCTATGTGGTAGTTCCGCATGTACGGATCTGTGCGGAGGGCGGCAGATGACTGCCGTTTCTACCGCGACCCAGACTGCCATCCTGACTGCATAACAACAGTCCAGGAAAGCCTGATCATGCCGAAATTCCTCCATACCATGATCCGCGTAGGTGACCTGGATGCCTCCATGCGTTTCTACGGACAAGCGTTCGACCTGCAGGAATCCCATAGCCTTGAGTTCGACGACTTTTCCCTCGTCTAAGGATAGTGATCGGATCCAAGTGTTGGGACGAACCATTAACGTGATCGCCGTGCCTGGCCATACCTCGGGGCATCTGGCCTACCACTTGGTTGATGAGGATGCCCTATTCAGCGCCGGCTGTTGGAGGGACGCCGCTGCAGGTGTTGAAGTCGCTCGAATGCCTTGGAGCGCTGCCAGACCAAACGCGAGTGTACTGCGCACATGAGTACACCCTCCAACCTGCTTTTTTTTTTGCTTTGGCTGTCGACCCAGACAATCATGAAATAGCCGAGCGCTTGGCTGAGGTCTGTGAAATCCGCAATCGCGAACAGTTCACCTTACCTACCCGCATCAGCGTTGAACGGGCTTGTAACCCGTTTCTGCGTGTACGGGAGGCGAACATCGTTGAAGCTGTCCAGCGCCACACGGGACTACCCATCACATCAGCCGAGGCATGCTTCGCTGCGATGCGTAAGTGGAAAGACAATTTCTGAACAACAACAAGAAGATCACCTATGATAGACACAATGTATAGATCAAATACCAGGCCTCGACCAAAAGCTGTTTATGCTTCTCAAAACAAAGTTTCTCTCAGTTGATGGCAGTGCCTACTAAATCGTAGCTTTGGAGAGACGGTTATTGAGGTTCCGCGCATTCCCTACAGCCTACAATTGGGAACTGAGGTCTGGCGTGGTCAGCGCCATCACTGCTTGGCTCTGATATTCTAGAGCTAAGCCGATAGATCTGCTTACCGAATCGATAGACTCTCCTCACGCAGACGACGCAACTGTGCCAAACTGAGACAGCGGCCTGGCCAAGCCTTTAAAAATGACCAGATGATCAGATTTCCTCCCTGCGTGTTACCAAAATCAGTAACGAACCCGAAAAAGTAGGAATGCCAATTAAAATCGGGATGATTTCTGGCCACCATTCACAGCATTCCGCTCGCGCAATCCTCGCAAATCTAGGCGATTCCACTATTTGCAAGGAAGTCCCTGGTGAAGACAAGCATTTCCGCTGATAACCTTTAGCTTTCAGCACTTATAACAAAATACGATTCGCCCATCTAAGCACTCGCTGCCACTCTAACTCCGCCGTCATCAAATCAACAATTTTAAATATAGAGATAGCGATATGCTCAGAGTAGGTATTCTAGGCTGCGGTCGAATCGGAAATGTTCACGCGGCAAGCCTAATGCAGATTCCATCCGCCAAGCTTGTAGCGGTAGCTGACGCCATATCCGCAGCAGCTGACACATGTGCCAGCTGCTTCAATGCTGAAGCCAGGACTATCGAAGGAATCATTCGGGCAGAGGACATAGATGCGGTAGTGATTGCCACGCCCTCTCCGACTCACTTCGACCTTATCCATGCCTTGGCAGACGCAGGGAAGCCGATTTTCTGTGAAAAGCCCATAGACATGTCCTCAGCTCGGGTTCGTCAATGCTTAGCAAAGGTCTCCAGCGCCGGCGTACCGTTTATGACCGCGTTCAATCAACGGTTCGACCCGCATTTTGGTGCGTTGCAGAAACGATTAGCTGCGGGTGAAATCGGGCAACTGGAAACTGTCACAATCACGTCCCGAGACCCTGCTCCACCTCCGGTCGAGTACCTGAAAGGCTCTGGCGGCATCTTCAGGGACATGATGATCCATGATTTTGACTTGGCACGATTCTTACTGAATGAAAACCCTATTCGGGTGTTTGCAACGGGGTCATCGCTGGTAGACCCCGCAGTTAAAGATGTGGGCGACGTTGACACCGCTATAGCGCTTCTTATGACAAAGTCCGGAAAAATATGTCAAATCTCCAACTCACGGCGTGCTAGTTATGGCTATGACCAAAGAATCGAGGCACATGGATCCAAAGGAATGCTGAGAGTTACAAACGTCCATGAAAGCCAAGTTGAAAGTGCGACAAGTTCAGGATTTACGATGCCTGTCGCCAAGCCATTTTTCCTAGAGAGATTTGGCCCTGCGTACCTTGCAGAAATGGAGCACTTTATTCACTGCATTTCCAATGGCACGCCACCTACTCCGAACGCCGCAGATGGGTTGTTTGCTCAAGTGATCGCGGATGCTGCCGCTGAGTCTTTAGCATCCGGCCAACCTGTCGATATCAAGTATTGAGAATAGCATATGAAAATTGGCATTATTGGGCTAGGTAACGTTGCAGAGCTCCATGTAACTGCAATCAATGAAATTGATTCCACCGCCTACGTCGGCGGATGGGGTAGGACTCCGGGCAAAGCAACAGCATTCAAAGAACGATTTGGAGGAGTACTTTATCCGACGCCGGAAGCCTTGCTTGATGATCACAGCATCGATGCGGTTGTGATTTGTACCAACGCAGAGACGCACTTCCACTTCGCCAGAGAGGCTCTATTCGCAAGAAAGCATGTACTGATAGAAAAGCCAATTTGCACGAGCACCGATAAAATCCGAGAACTGGAAATACTTTCGCGCGGTGTCAACCGATTGTGCGTACCGTCTCACAACTATGTTTACGCCGAAACCATGCAGCGTGTTCGCGCGCACATTGACGCCGGGCACCTCGGAGATATCGTAAACTTTTGGGCAATCTATAACAAGCGTCACCCTGCCGACATTGGCGCACCTGATCTAACCATGAGCGAACTTATGGTTCATCACATATATTGTATGCTGTATTTCTTGGGCCGACCGGAACGAGTATTCGCTACAGGCTCTAATGTCCATTTCAAAGATCCGCAAGCCCACGACCAGCTAATGATCATTGCAGAATATCCAAACGGCAACATCGCGAATCTTTGGGGCAGCTTTTCAGCAGATGATTGTAGCCGTGACCCCTGGTCTGTGTACTTCAAAATTATCGGCAAGAATGGTTCATCAGTGGTGCCATGGGATACGACAAAGTTTGGGAGCGCGAGACTTCCGTTCTGGGACGATGGCACATATTGGGATAGCTTTTACCAAATCCAAAAATATTTCATTGAAGAGTGCCTCACTGGAAAGCGTGCACCACTTTCGTCTCTGAGCGACGCTTATGACGCCGCTGTAATCATGGATGCTGCCCGAAAGTCCATTAGTGAAAAAAGGTCTATCGAACTCGATTTCAGCTGAGAATTACACGAAGCACTCCCTAGTGGCCGGCCAACGGAACGTTTGCTGCAGTAGCACTCACACTACTGCAGCTGCCCCATAAATTATCCGCAACCTACACATACGCTTCAATCCATCTCAATATTAGTGCAGCGTGAGCCTTGGTCGGGTCTTACGCTGCAGCAACTCAGAGAATGCCTTCAACAGCATCCTTGTAGCGCCAAACAGTGCTACCTGGTGAAGCCGATAAAGTGACATATATAATATCCTTGCAAAAAGACCTTCGATCACCTTTTTCCGCCCCAACAGTCCCGTCAGTGTTCCTACTGCATTGAAAGACGCCATGAGATCAATGTCCCTCGGTCTTCACAACTGAATTTGAGCAGCCACTTTCCGATCACGGGAATCGGTTCGTGCCTACGCTTATGCAGTTGTCTGCGTATCTCTTTGAGTGTTGCTCTCATCCGCTTGGCGATGGTCACCCGCCCGACCTCGAACATCCCATTCTTGGCTTGACTACAGAAATGCGTGAACCCGAGGAAGTCGAATGTTTCTGGTTTTCCTTCCCCACGCTTCTTGCGATCTTACCTTGTGGTGTGCCCTGCTTCGCAGAAATTCGCTTCCCGTTTTCGAGAACACCTGTGCGCAGCCATCGTGCTATCAGTGCTAACACTCGTCTATCCGCAATTCGGTGTTGCAGGAAACACATCATCCACTCGTGATCAATGGTGTCGAAGAACGCACAAATATCCACGTCCAATAGCCACCGAACTCGAGCAGTCTGTATCCCTACCGATAAAGCATTCAGTGCACCGTGCTGCCCTCGACCAGGGCGAAACCCATATGAGAGTCCAAGGAAATTCTGCTCATAGATGGCGTTGAGCACTTGTACGACGGCGGCTTGGACGATCTATTTACGGTTGCCGTGGTTGTGTCGATGGCTTGCCGCTGCACCGTTTTGAAACGGTGCTGAGCCGACACGGTATCGAGATTTCATGTCAGACCATGGCGCGCGGGGTGATTCAGTGCGGTGAGCACCTGCAACCACTGCTGAATCTGATGCGCGACCGGTTGCTGGAAAGCCCGGTCATCCATTGCGATGAAACCCGCGTCCAAGTTCTTAAAGAACCGGATCGAGACCCGACCAGCCAATCCCGGATTTGGGTGCAAGCCAGTGGGCCACCGGATCGGAAAGTCGTGCTGTTCGACTACACCCCCAGCCGTGCGCAGGAGGTGCCGTTGCGCTTGCTGGAAAGTTATCGCGGCTATGTGATGACGGACGATTACGCCGGCTGGAGCGTTATGTGGAGGCTGGGTATTTGCCGATCGACAATAACCCGGCAGAGCGCGCAATAAAGCCATTTGTGATTGGCCGCAAAGCCTGGCTGTTCAGCGACACGCCCAAGGGTGCCACCACCAGTGTTCAGCTTTACAGTTTAGTCGAGACCGCCATGATCAAGGGCCAAGAGCCCTATACGTGGCTGCGCCACGTCGGTGGCAGATTATGAAGCGCTGTTGCCGTGGAACTGTTCACCGGAAATGCCACGGTAAAGGATGGCCTCACCTTGCGGTAGGTGGGGGGTTCATGGATCGCTTACCCAGCATTGGTACGCGTCAGGTGAGTCAAGATGGAGAGACCTAAGGTGTCGTTCGGTGGGCACGCCGGGTTGGTTTCCAGATCGGGGTACCTACAGGAGGTGGGATTGCGAAGAAGCACCAGGTGGTGAGGTGACTAGATTGAAGTCGGTGTTCTCCTGCACCCCTACGGCGCCTGCTACCACGACTTGGCCGAACGCCGCTCCACCGGGGTCATCGAATACCTCACCGTGCAACAGGTGGGGGCCGTCATCGTCGGCGGCCTGGCTTTGGACTACTGCGTCAAGACCACTGCCCGCCAACTGCGCCAGGCCGGTTTCCAGGTGCTGCTGTACCTGCCCGCCTGCCGCGCCCTGACCCAGGAAGGCGCCATCAGCGCCTGCGGGGCGCTGGCTGCCGAGGGTGTCATCCTCTGCGGCGACGAGGCCGCGCTCGACCACCAGCTCGCGTTGATCAAGGAAGACCGCCCATGAATGACAGCGTATTCGGCCCACGGATCATCCAGAACCTGCTGGACACCGACTTCTACAAGATCACCATGATGCAGGCGGTGCTGCACAACTACCCCAATGCCGAGGTGGAATGGGAGTTCCGCTGCCGTAATGGTGAAGACCTCTCCCCTTACCTGGCAGAAATCCGCTACCAGGTCGAGCAACTGGCCGAGGTCACCGTCACCCACGACCAACTGGCGTATCTGGAGCAGATTCCGTTCATCAAACCAGACTTCATCCGCTTTCTCAGCCTGTTCCGCTTCAACTTGCGTTACGTGCAGGTGGGCCTGGATGACGCCGGGCAGCTGGCGATTCGCGTGCGTGGGCCGTGGCTGCACGTGATCCTCTACGAGATCCCGCTGCTGGCGATCATCAGCGAAGTGCGCAACCGCTACCGCTACCGCGAGGTGGTGATGGAGCAGGTGGGCGAGCGGCTGTACCAGAAGCTCGACTGGCTCAAGGCCGAGGCCAGCGCCGATGAGCTGGCAGGCTTTCAACTGGCCGACTTCGGCACCCGGCGGCGCTTCTCGTACCGCGTTCAGGAGGCCGTGGTGCACACCCTCAAACGCGACTTCCCGGGCCGCTTCGTCGGCACCAGCAACGTGCACCTGGCCCGCGAATACCAACTCAAGCCCATCGGTACCATGGCCCACGAATGGTTCATGGCTCACCAGCAACTTGGCCCGCGGCTGGTCGACAGCCAGGCGGCCGCGCTGGATTGCTGGGTACGCGAATATCGCGGGCTGCTGGGCATCGCGTTGACCGATTGCATCACCATGGACGCGTTCATGGGCGATTTCGATTTGTACTTCGCCAAACTGTTCGACGGTTTGCGCCACGACTCTGGCGACCCGCTAGCCTGGGCAGAGAAGGCCATTGCCCACTATGAAAGTCTGGGCATCGACCCGCAGGGCAAGACGTTGATCTTTTCCGATGGGCTGGACTTTGCCAAGGCACTTGGCCTGTACCGCGCGCTGCATGAACGGATCAATGTGAGCTTTGGCATCGGCACCCATCTGACTTGCGATATCCCAGGAGTCGTACCGATGAACATCGTGATCAAGATGACGGCCTGCAATGGTGCGCCGGTGGCGAAGATCAGTGATAGCCCGGGCAAGACGCAGTGCCGGGATGAGAGCTTCGTGGCTTATCTGAAGCATGTGTTCAAGGTAGCTTGAGCCCTGTCACTGTGAGCGCCTACTAGAGTGGAAGAGGTGTATGCGAAGCGGTCAAGCGAAACGGTTATTGGAGTCCAACCCATGAAAGATCAGATCACTAAGCTGGATGAAACCCTAGAGGGGCTCGCTCAGATCGCAGATGAACTCGAACGCCAAGTAGCCCCATGTCCAGTGACTCGCCTTTTGCTTATCGCATGGTTAACCGAGTGGGTGCGAGGCCCGGAAACCCAGGCTGCGTTGAAGCGAGATCTTCCTTGCTTGCCTCAATCATTGAAATCGGCCTATGCGGTGTGGATTCACCACAGCGGTGGCCGCTAACGAGGAAAACGAATGGTATCTTTCGACCTTCAACGGATGCTGCTGGGCGATCTGCCTGTGACCTTTCTTCTGGAGGTCGCCCTTAGGGTCTTGGCCGCATTTGCAGCCGTCTTCTTCTTCCTCAAATTCAGTGGCCGACGCGGAATCAAACAGCTCTCCCGCTTCGAGCTGGTCGTTATTCTGACCCTCGGCTCCGCTGCCGGCGATGTGACCTTCTACGAGGATGTTCCGCTGCTGCCGGTGGCCCTGGTCTTCTTGACGCTCCTGTTGCTGTATCGGGGTACGGTCTACCTCATGAAGCGGAGCAAGACGTGTGAAGCCTGGATTGATGGATTGCCGATAACGGTGGTGAAGGACGGAATGTACGAGATCCATTCGCTGCGCAATATGAACATTTCCTCGAATGAACTTTTCATGGAACTACGCCAGCGCGGTGTAGAGCACTTGGGACAGGTACGTTTGGGCTTGTTGGAAACTGACGGTGAGCTCAGTTTGTATTTCTATGAGCCGGAGGACACCAAGGCGGGCTTGTCAGTGCTCCCTTTCGAGCATCGTCCGCAATACTCCTCACCACCTTCTGCCGGCCTTTACTGTTGCGTGGGCTGTGGTTTTCCAACCTACCATGGGGCGCACGACTCGGTCGCATGTGAGCGCTGTGGCCATGTCGTTTGGTCCCCAGCGCTGGACACGCTACGCAATCGTTAGGCAGCGTGCTCAGCCTCGACCTTGGCCCAACGCTATTGACTGCCGTCGAAGCCGGGCGGCGCGCGAAATGCATTGGGCGCCCGCAAGACCTAACCCACTTCAAGCTCCCCAACGCACAACGCCATAAACCGTGCCGCCGCCCGCGAAGGCGTGGCGGCATGGGGCATCAGGATGGAAAAGCGCCTCACCAGTGGCTGCGGCGCAATCCGCAGCCGCCGCAACGCGCCATCCTCATGGCGAATCGACATGGCCGACACAAAGCCGATGCCCATCCCCGCCCGCACCGCTTCCTTTACCCCCTCCACGCCAGCAATTTCCAGCCCCACGCGCATCGCCACGCCACTGCGGGCAAACGCGCGTTCGACAATCTGCCGCACCCCTGACCCACTCTCGCGCAGCACCAAGGGGTAGGCCCCCACAGCCTCCAGGGTCTGCGGCTCGTCACCTGCCAACGGATGGCCACTGGGCACGATGGCGACGATCTCGTCTTCACGCCACGGCGTCACCCCCGTGCCCAGGGGCAGCTCCTGCCCGGGGGGGCCTTCGATCAGGGCGATGTCGACACTGCCCAGCGCGGCGACGATTTCTGCGGTATTGCCATTGGAGGTACTCACCGACACGTCGGGGTAGCGTGCATGGAAGTCGGCGATCAGGTACGGCAACAGGTAGCTGGCCGGGGTGGTACTGGCGCCGATGCGCAGTGTGCCGCGCTCCAGGCCGCGCATAGCCTCGCGCAGGGCTTGCGCCTGGCGAAAGGTGTCGCGCAGTCGCTCGGCATGGGCCAGCAGCTGCTCACCCGCAGCTGTCAGCCGCACGCCACGGCCGGCGCGTTGATAAAGCGGTTCGCCGAACGCCTCCTGCAGCAACTTCAGCTGCCCGGACACAGCCGGCTGCGACAGGTGCAACGCCTGGGCCGCATGGCTGATGTTGCCGTGCTCGGCAACCGTGGCGAACGTTATCAGTTGTTCTGGGGTCATGAATTGAAAATATCAGCAAAATGGATACTCCACATCCTAAATTACGATTTTTTATAAGCTTATAACCAGATTAACGTAGGCCTTGTCGAAACACCTTTTCCGGAGGACTCACATGGCCACGGCTCCGTCCCACCCCGCCTATACGCCTACCCTCTCTACCCGAGGGCGGCTCAATGGCATCCTGTTCGTCGCGCTGTTCGCGCTTGCCGTCACCCAGCTGGCGGCCTTGCCCGCCATCGCCAGCCTGGGTATCAGCCCCTTGATCGTCGGCATCGTTGCCGGTGCCTTGTATGGCAATGCACTGCGCGATGGCGTGCCGGCCAGTTGGGCGGCGGGCATCAATTTTTCGGCGCGCGGGCTGCTGCGCATCGCCGTGGCCTTCTTCGGCCTGCGGGTCAGCCTGCAGGAAATCGCCGAAGTCGGCTGGTCGGGGCTGACGGTGTCGCTGCTGGTGGTGGTCAGCACCCTGCTGATCGGCCTCTGGTGTGGCATGAAGCTGCTCAAGCTGGACCGCGACACCGCGCTGCTCACCGCCGCCGGCAGTGCCATTTGCGGCGCGGCTGCGGTGCTGGCCTTCGAGTCGGCGCTGCGCAGCGCTCCGCACAAGAGCGCCATGGCGGTCGGCAGCGTGGTGCTGTTCGGTACCCTGTCGATGTTCCTCTACCCACTGGCGATCAATGCCGGCTGGCTGCACCTCGATACCTTGGGCGCCGGGCTGTTCCTGGGCGGCACTATCCATGAAGTAGCCCAGGTGGTCGGCGCTGCGAGCAACGTCAGCCCCGAGGCTACGCACATTGCGACCATCGTCAAAATGACCCGGGTGATGCTGCTGGTGCCGGTGTTGCTGGTGGTGGGCTTGTGGATCAGCCGCGCACGCCAGCCTGGCCAGGGGCAAGGCAACGGGCGCATCGCCATGCCCTGGTTCGCCTTCGGCTTCCTGGCGCTGGTGCTGGTGAACTCGCTGCAGGTGCTGCCTGGCAGTGTGACCCAGGTGGTGAATACGCTCGACACCTTTGCCCTGACCATGGCCATGACAGCGCTGGGCATGGAGACGCGCTTCAGCCAGATCCGCCAGGCGGGGCCACGGGCGCTGATTACCGGGGCAATACTCAACCTGTGGCTGGTGGGCGGTGGGCTGGCCATTACCCTCGGGGTGCAAAAACTGCTCGGCTGAACAGGGTGTAAAGGCTACCGGTACCGACTTCACTCAGTTGCTGCACTT
>NZ_JABWRU010000015.1:0-123383 GCF_014269165.1 Pseudomonas sp. SWRI68
AGTGATAGCCCGTCCGGCGTGGTGCCGTTCCAGGCGGGTTTGGCTCGGCCAAAAGCCGGGCTGAGGTGATCCCTAACGCATTATATGCGTTGCCATCACCATCGAGCTGGGCACCGCAACATTTCAACCGCAATCAAGGCCCCGATCAGAGCGCGCGATCAGCTTCGGCAAGATCGAGACGCCCTGCTGGATGCCGGAGGACACCTTCTATGACCCTACCCCTGATGTACATGGCCTACCTGATCTATAGGGGGCCGCGATGAGCGACGCACCAATCGAACCGCAGGATTACATCTACGGCGTGAATGTCGTCCAGATTGAGGACCTGCGAGTTGCACGAGGGCTCACTCGTCGACCTGCCTGCGCCTGCCGACACAAGAAGCTGGTCTACGACGACAAGGAGCGGCGCGTCTGGTGCAGCGACTGCGAAGCAGAAGTCGAGCCATTCGACGCCTTCCTCGGCCTGGTGGAAGTGTTCAGCGCCGGAACAAACAGGATCAATCGGCGCGCGGCCGAACTGGCCGAGGCCGAGAAATTCCAGATCCGCAGCCGCGCCGCGAAGGTTATGGATGAAGCCTGGCGCAGCACGAAGATGGCTCCGCTTTGCCCTCACTGCAATAACGCGCTCCTGCCCGAGGACGTGGTGGGCGGCCTCGCCAGCATGTCGAAAGAGTTCGTCATGGCCGATCGCAAGCGTAAAGCCAGTCCCAAGCCGAAGTAACCCCTCCCCCTACTACTCAAGCCCGCCGACGGGTCGTCCAGAAGTGCGTCGCGGCTAGCAACACCCCAGGTATAGCCATGCCCAGGCCGCTGTAGATGAATGCAGGCTGATCTGACAGCAGCCCTCCCATAACGAACCCGATGCCCGTCGGTATGAGCGTGACCGCTACGTAGCCAAACGGCTTCCTGGCTTCCTTTGCCATTTCAATGCTCCTTGTTTTGGGGGCACTATTTAAACATGCGTGCCCGCCCCTGTGTGCGGGCGAGGAACCTCTATGTCTGAACGCAAAACGATGTGCATCTACCATGGCAACTGCGCTGACGGCTTCGGCGGCGCCTGGGTCGTCCGCAAGGCCTTGGGCGACCAGGTTGAGTTCGTTGCCGGCGTGCACGGCCAGGAACCGCCTGACGTTGAAGGCAAGGACGTCATCATCGTGGACTTCAGCTACAAGTACGAAGTCATGGCCAGACTGAGCTGGAAGGCTCACAGCATCATCATTCTGGATCATCACAAGTCGGCGGCCGAGGACCTGGGTAAGTTCCCGCCCTTCCACGCTGGCGTTCGGCACGATGGCCGGCACGCCGACGGCACGGTCGCGCTGGGCTGGGAAAGCGCGCACATCTTCATGAATTCGCAGAACTCCCCGGCTATCGCCTGCTGCTTCGACATGAACCGCAGCGGCGCCATGCTGGCCTGGGACCACTTCTTCCCCGGGCAGGAGCCGCCAATGCTACTGCGCCACATCGAGGACAGGGACCTGTGGCTGTTCCAGTTGGATGGAACCCGCGAGATTCAGGCCAACCTATTTAGCTATCCCTACGACTTCGAAGTCTGGGACACGCTCATGGCGACTGATGTGCAGACCCTCCGCGCGGACGGCGCCGCGATTGAGCGAAAGCACCAGAAGGACGTTGCCGAGCTGGTGGCTGTGACCAAGCGCCGCCTGGTCATCGCCGGTCACGATGTGCCTGTGGCCAGCCTGCCCTACACGCTCACCAGCGACGCCGGCCACCTGATGTCGCAAGGCGAGCCGTTCGCAGCCTGCTACTGGGATACACCGGAAGGCCGAGTCTTCAGCCTGCGCAGCAATGATGATGGCCTAGACGTCTCGGAAATCGCTAAGCAGTACGGCGGTGGTGGCCACCGCAATGCCTCAGGTTTCCGAGTGCAATTTGGCCACGAACTGACCAAGTAACTCCCCCTCCTTCAACAAAGCCCGGCGGCAACGGCTGCCGGGCGAGGATGACCTATGTCTGCAATAAACCGATTCCACGAAGTCGCCAACGATGCACTGGTAAAAATCAGCAATCACCTGACGGCCGAAGCCAAGCTGTCACTAGTGATCTACACCCCGGGCGAGCCAGAGCAAGACATCCTCCTCAAGGGACCCGGCGTCGATACAGACGAGGTCTTGAACACCATACGCCGGCGGGGCGGCCTTAGCCTTGATGGTGACAACGCCTACAAGCGCGGGATATGCGATGTAGCCGTAGGCGCCATGGCTGCCGGGAAACAGAGCATCAACCAGCCGCCCGAGGGGCATTGGGGTCAGCGGTTCTGGGATATCGGCCGGGCTGAGAGGGCACTGCAGGAAGAGCTGATTCAGGCGCTCCGACTGGTCCGCAAAGAACTGGACGCCTGCCAGCGGGTGATTCACTACGCCGGTGGCTTCGATCCGGCTTACGTCGATGACGCCCAGGTCGCTCTCAAGGCTACTGACGCAGTTTTGGCCAAAGCCCCTCTCTGACCACCGACCTGCTGCCAACGGCGGCGTGGAGACCATCCATGGAAACCGAAACTACCGGTGACGTCGACAAAGTCACCGAACAGCGAATGGCCGAACTGATCGGCTGCACTAAACGCTCACTGGAGCATCGGCGCTTGGATGGGAAGATCCCCGCAGGCGTCTGGATGAAGCACGGCGGCCGGATCATCTACAGCAAAAAGAGGTATAACGAATGGCTGGAAAGCCAATGGGTTTACCCCGTGGGGTCGAAATCTTCCGCAACTCCCTCCGCATTCGTTTCACATGGGACGGTATCCGTCGATGCGAAACGCTCCCCTATCCCCCGACACAAAAAGGGATCAAGGCTGCATCCAACCTTCGCGATCAGGTAACCAGTCTCAACAAACTCGGCCTCCTTGACCAGGACAAGTACGCAGAGCTGTTCCCGAGTTCACAGGCTGCGGTCGGCGGTAAGCCGACCTTCGGCGAGTATGCACAGCTCTGGCTCGACAGTCGGGAAATCACCCGGGGCACGCACAACAACTATAAAAGCGCCCTGAACCTCTACTGGGTACCACGACTGGCCATGGTCCGTGTCGACCTGATCACGACCAACCTCCTCCGCCGCGTCATCATTGAAACCGAGTGGACCTCGGCAAACGTGAAGCGCAATGCGATCACCCGATTGTCGACGATCCTTGCGGCAGCGACCCGGGAGGGCCTGCTAGTCAAGAACCCCGCCGAGCTAATCGAACTGCCGAAGCGGTCGAAGAAGGAGATTGACCCATTCAGCCTGGCGGAAGCCAATACCATCATCGACAAGTTTTACCAGCACAAGCACTGGCCCAGCCTCATCTACGCCGCCCTGTTTGAATTCATGTTTTTCACCGGGCTCCGCCTGTCTGAGGCCCTGGCCGTGCGCTGGGACGTGATCGACATGGAGAGAAGGACAGTACACGTCAAGAGAACCGTCGCTCTGGGCGAGGTTGAAGAAAGGACGAAAACTGGCAGGGACCGGTTCGTGCTGCTGAACGATCGGGCCTTGCGTGCGATTCAGTTTGCCCGGCAGTACGCGGATCGCCGGAGGGATGGCAAGGGAGCGGTGACCGAAACACCGTTCCTGTTCCCGCCGTCGAAGAACGCCGAGTACGTGAACAGACCTCCGACCTCCACAAACAGTGGGTGCCTGTACTGAATGAATTGGGGATCAGACGTCGCCCCCCATACAACTGCCGTCACACCTATGCGACAATATGCTTAATGTCCGGCCTCAACCCCGCATTTATCGCCCAACAGCTGGGTCACAGCGTTCAGATGCTGCTGTCGACGTATGCCCGTTGGCTTAACTCAAGCTCCGACTGGAGCGAGCTGGAAAAACTCAAGATTGGTATCAAATCGGTATCAGCTGAAAGCCCAGCGTCGTAAGTTACTGATAGGTAAGCCCTTTGATCTCCACCGCTAACATCACCATGCAGTTCGGCTCCAAGCCGCTGTTTGAAAACGTTTCCGTCAAATTCAACAACGGCAACCGCTACGGCCTGATCGGCGCCAACGGTTGCGGCAAGTCGACCTTCATGAAAATCCTCGGCGGCGACCTCGAGCCGTCCGGTGGCCAGGTCATGCTCGAGCCGAACACCCGCCTAGGCAAGCTGCGCCAGGACCAGTTCGCCTACGAGCAATTCACCGTGATCGACACCGTGATCATGGGCCACGGCCAGCTGTGGAAGGTCAAGGCCGAGCGCGATCGCATCTACTCGCTGCCGGAAATGACCGAGGAAGACGGCATGGCCGTCGCCGAGCTGGAAACCGAATTCGCCGAGATGGACGGCTACACCGCCGAATCCCGCGCCGGTGAACTGCTGCTGGGCCTGGGTATTCCACTGGAACAGCACTTCGGCCCGATGAGCGAAGTGGCGCCGGGCTGGAAGCTGCGTGTGCTGCTGGCCCAGGCACTGTTCTCGGACCCGGACGTGCTGCTGCTCGACGAACCGACCAACCACTTGGACATCAACACCATCCGCTGGCTGGAAACGATCCTCACGGCGCGTAACAGCACCATGATCATCATTTCCCACGACCGGCACTTCCTGAACAGCGTCTGCACCCACATGGCCGACCTGGACTACGGTGAACTGCGCCTGTTCCCAGGCAACTACGACGAGTACATGACCGCAGCGACCCAGTCGCGCGAGCAACTGCTGTCGGACAACGCCAAGAAGAAAGCGCAGATTGCCGAGCTGCAGACCTTCGTCAGCCGCTTCTCGGCCAACGCCTCCAAGGCCAAGCAGGCCACCTCGCGGGCCAAGCAGATCGACAAGATCCAGCTGGCCGAGGTCAAGCCGTCGAGCCGGGTCAGCCCGTTCATTCGCTTCGAGCAGACCAAGAAGCTGCACCGCCAGGCCGTCGTGGTCGAGAAGATGGCCAAGGCCTTCGACGACAAAGTGCTGTTCAAGAACTTCGACATCACCGTCGAAGCCGGCGAACGCGTTGCGATCATCGGCCCCAACGGTATCGGCAAAACCACCCTGCTGCGCACCCTGGTAGGCGAGATGACGCCGGACGCAGGCTCGGTGAAGTGGACCGACAGCGCCGAAGTGGGCTACTACGCCCAAGACCACGCCCACGACTTCGAGGACGACCTGAGCCTGTTCGACTGGATGGGCCAGTGGACCTCCGGTGAGCAGGTGATCCGCGGCACCCTCGGGCGCATGCTGTTCTCCAACGACGAGATCCTCAAGTCGGTGAAGGTGATTTCCGGTGGTGAGCAAGGCCGCATGCTGTTCGGCAAGCTGATCCTGCAAAAGCCCAACGTGCTGGTGATGGACGAACCGACCAACCACCTGGACATGGAGTCGATCGAGGCGCTGAACCTGGCGCTGGAAAACTACCCAGGCACGCTGCTGTTCGTCAGCCACGACCGTGAGTTCGTGTCGTCGCTGGCCACCCGCATCATCGAGCTGTCGCCGGACGGTGTCGTCGACTTCAGCGGCACCTATGACGACTACCTGCGTAGCCAGGGCGTCGTGGTCTGAGGTAGCTGAAATGGCCTGGCCCTTTTGAGCTGGCCAGGCCGGTCTCTTCGCGGGTGAACCCGCTGCCACGATGTGGAAGCGGGTTTCCCAGCGCTCGATACACTCAACGAATAATTCGTTAGCCTGCTTTCATTTCCTTCGCGCAGCGGCCATGATGAAACAACGCCCCACCGCCTGCCCGCGAACGAGCCCATGACCGCGCAACAACCCGCCCCCGCCAGCAACACCTTCAACATCACCCTGCAGATCCTGTCGATCGTCTTCTATACGTTCATTGCCTTCCTCTGCATCGGCCTGCCGATCGCGGTGCTGCCCAGCTATGTGCACGACCAGCTCGGCTTTGGCGCGGTGATCGCGGGGGTGACGATTGGCCTGCAATACCTGGCCACCCTGCTCAGCCGCCCGTTCGCCGGGCGGGTGGCGGATACCCTTGGCGGCAAGCAGGCGATCCGTTTCGGCTTGCTGGGCATCGCCAGTTGCGGGGTGCTGACCCTGCTATCGGCATGGACGCTGACGATGCCGCTGCTGAGCCTGGCGCTGTTGCTGGGCGGTCGCTTGCTGTTGGGCATCGCCCAGGGGCTGATCGGTGTGGCCACCTTGAGCTGGGGCATCAGCCAGGTCGGCCCGGAACACACGGCCCGAGTGATCTCGTGGAACGGTATCGCGTCATATGGCGCCATTGCCATTGGCGCGCCGGTGGGTGTGCTGGCCGTGGATGGCCTGGACTTCAGCGTGCTGGGGCCGACCTTGCTGGTGCTGGCGCTATTTGCCCTGCTGGTGCTGCGCAAACGGCCAGACGTGGTGGTGGTGCGTGGCGAGCGGCTGGCGTTCTGGTCGGCATTCAGCCGGGTTGCGCCCTGCGGCCTGGGCCTCACCCTGGCGTCGATCGGCTACGGCACACTGACCACGTTCGTCACCCTTTATTACCTGGAGCGCGGTTGGGCCGGTGCGGCTTGGTGCCTGAGTGCCTTTGGGGTGTGCTTCATCATTTCGCGGCTGATGTTCGTCAACGCGGTCAACCGGTTTGGCGGCTACAACGTGGCGGTGGTGTGCATGGCCACCGAGGTGGTCGGCTTGGGCCTGCTGTGGCTGGCGCCCTCGCCGCCTTGGGCACTGGCAGGCGCCGGGCTCACGGGCTTCGGCCTGTCGCTGGTGTACCCCGCGCTGGGCGTCGAGGCCATCAAGCAGGTGCCCAGCAGCAGCCGCGGCGCAGGGCTGGGTGCCTATGCGGTGTTTTTCGACATGGCCTTGGCCATCGCTGGCCCGGTGATGGGCGCGGTGGCCGTGCACCTGGGCTATGCCTCGATCTTCTGCGTCGCAGCCCTGCTTGCGCTGGTAGGCGTCGGCTTAACGCTGCTGTTGGCGCGGCGCAGCCGACGCGGCTGAGCGCTGGTTCGGCGCTGGCGCGCCCAAGGTCTGGCTGAAGAAGGCAGCGGTGTCGCGTTGCAGCGAGTGGTGAATATGCCGGCGGTCGACGCCGTCCGCGTCCTTGCACAGTGCCGGCATGCGCGCACGCTGTTCATCGTCACAGCGCGCCATGAACACAAAATGACCGGCGCCGGCCAGCAGGCGGTAATCCGGTGTGATGGGCAGCTTGCGGGCCAAGGCTTCGGCGTTGCGGTCCACAGCCACCAACTGGTCACTGTCACCGCTGTAGATCAATGCCGGAATATGCACCCCGGCCAGCGCATGACGGCCGAACAGCAGGCTCAGGGGCGCCATCAGCATCACCGCCCCCACCCGTGAGTCGGCCTCGGGCGCCAGCTCGCTGCGGTCGGCAATCAGCACGCCATGGGTCTTGCAGGCGTCGGCATCGCCGGGGCGCTCCAGGCAGTACTGGCGCAAACGGTCCAGGTCGGGTTGCGCCCCCGACACGATCAGCGCCGTTTCGCCCCCCGCCGAATAACCGATCACACCGACCTTGCCATCGTTCAGGTAGGGCCCCAGCAGCGCATCGTCACGGGCCGCCGTGATCGCGGCGCTGACCTGCAGCGGCCGGCCATACAGGTTGCTGAGGGTACCCAGCCGGCTGTGATCGCGCGCGTTGTCACCCGGGTGCACGACCGCCACCACCACGAACCCCTGGCGCGCCAGGGCGGTGGCCAGGTAATGCAAGGCCAGCGGGCTGCCGGTATTGCCGTGGGAGAGCACCAGCAAAGGGAACTGCCCCAGCGCTACCGGGGCTTCTTCGGCGACATCGACCGGGTAGCCGTCGATACGGCTGCTGCGGGTGGCGCCAATGGCAGGGTAAAACGCCAGCGCCTGCATGGGCCGGTCATCGACGGGGTCGGTCAGGGTCATGTGGTGCAGGCCGGCGACCCACGGCGCGGCTTCGGCCTGGGCCAACAGGCCGCCGAGCAGGACCAGCGCCAGCAAGCAGCGAGGGATGTTCATCGGCCGGCTGTTCCGTGCAGGGCGAAGGGATAGCGCCAGCATAAGGCTGCTGCCGGCAATGACAGATGAAAACTGGATGAAAAACGCGCCATGCTGCCAGCACCAGCGCCCTATGCAATTGCGCTTTTCCACGAACCCGTGGCATAGATGCAGGTCAACGTCTTTAGCTGACCCTTTCGCGGCATTCAAGGAGCACCCCATGAGCAAGCCCCCTTACGCCCCACCCAAGGTCTGGCGCAATGACGCGGCCTCCGGTGGCCAATTCGCCAGCATCAACCGCCCGGTTGCAGGGCCAACCCACGACAAGGCGCTGCCAGTGGGCAAGCACCCTCTGCAGCTGTACTCCCTGGCCACGCCCAATGGCGTGAAGGTCAACATAGCCCTTGAAGAGCTGCTCGCCCTGGGCCACAGCGGCGCCGAATATGACGCTTGGCTGATCCGCATCGGCGAGGGCGACCAGTTCTCCAGCGGCTTCGTCGAGGTAAACCCCAACTCGAAGATCCCCGCCCTGCTCGACCGCAGCGTCGAGCCACCGGTGCGGGTGTTCGAGTCGGGGGCGATCCTGCTGTACCTGGCAGAAAAGTTCGGCGAACTGTTGCCCAAGGCCGCAGCTGCACGTACCGAAAGCCTGAACTGGCTGTTCTGGCAGATGGGCGCTGCGCCGTACCTGGGTGGCGGCTTTGGCCACTTCTATGTCTACGCACCGGAAAAGTTCGAGTACGCCATCAACCGCTTCACCATGGAAGCGAAGCGCCAACTGGACGTACTCGACCGCCGCCTGGCCGAAAGCCGCTACCTGGGCGGTGATGAGTACAGCATCGCTGATATCGCCGTGTGGCCGTGGTACGGCGAACTGGTGCGCGGCAAACTTTACGGCGCGGCGGAGTTTCTAGCGGTGCACGAGTACCCCCATGTGCAACGCTGGGCCGAAGCGATCGCCCAACGCCCCGCAGTGCAACGCGGGACACGGGTCAATCGCACCTGGGGTGACGAGGCCAGCCAGGTGCCTGAGCGGCACTCGGCGGCAGACCTGAATTGACTGCCCGGGGCCGCCGTGCGGCCCCGACAATGCCCGCCTGCATAAAACCATTTGCCCCTGCGCAAACCTGCGTACACCAATGCCTTCTTGTACACTCCTCGCACTAGCCCCCACCTGCAAAAATTTTTGGTGAAAGCATGATCGAGGTAACCGAGGTTTCCATTGCCGAGCTGCGCGACGCGCTCGAGTCGGGCCGCACCACAGCGGTCGAGCTGGTCAAGGCCTACCAGGCGCGTATCGACGCCTACGATGGCGCCAATACGCCGACCGCGCTCAACGCTGTGGTGGTACGCAACCCAGACGCACTCAAGGAGGCCGAAGCCTCCGATGCCCGCCGCGCCAATGGCCAGCCGCTGAGCCCGCTGGACGGCATCCCCTACACCGCCAAGGACAGCTACCTGGTCAAAGGCCTCACCGCCGCCTCCGGCAGCCCCGCCTTCAAGGACCTGGTAGCCCAGCGCGACGCCTTCACCATCGAGCGCCTGCGGGCCGCCGGTGCCGTGTGCCTGGGCAAGACCAACATGCCGCCCATGGCCAACGGGGGCATGCAGCGGGGGGTGTATGGTCGGGCCGAGAGCCCGTACAATGCCAACTACCTGACCGCCCCCTTCGCCTCGGGCTCGTCCAACGGTGCCGGTACTGCCACCGCCGCCAGCTTCAGCGCCTTCGGCCTGGCCGAAGAGACCTGGTCGAGCGGCCGCGGCCCTGCGTCCAACAACGGCCTGTGCGCCTATACCCCTTCGCGCGGGGTGATTTCGGTACGTGGCAACTGGCCACTGACGCCGACCATGGACGTGGTGGTGCCGTATGCCCGTACCATGGCCGACCTGCTGGAAATCCTCGAGGTCGTGGTGGCCGATGACGCCGACAAGCGCGGCGACCTGTGGCGCCTGCAGCCGTGGGTTGCGATCCCGGCCGCTTCTTCCGTGCGCCCGGCCTCGTACCTGGACCTGGCAGTGGATGCCAGCGCCCTCAAGGGCAAGCGCTTCGGCGTGCCGCGCATGTACATCAATGCCGACCCCGAAGCCGGCACCTCCGAGAAGCCAGGTATCGGCGGCCCGACCGGCCAGCGCATCAACACCCGCGACAGCGTCATCGAGCTGTGGCAACAGGCCCGCCAATCCTTGGAAGCGGCAGGCGCCGAAGTGCTCGAAGTGGACTTCCCGCTGGTCTCCAACTGCGAAGGCGATCGCCCTGGCGCCCCAACCGTGTACAACCGCGGCATCGTCAGCAAAGCGTTCCTGCATGACGAATTATGGGAACTGTCGGGCTGGGCCTTAGATGACTTCCTGCGCGCCAACGACGACCCCAAGCTCAACCGCCTGGCCGATGTCGAAGGGCTGAAGATCTTCCCCCACGACCCAGGCACCCTGCCCAACCGTGAGGACGACCTGGCCGCCGGCATGGACGAATACGTCAACATGGCCAAGCGCGGCCTGAAGACCTGGGACCAGATCGAGACCTTGCCCGATGGCCTGCGCGGGCTGGAGAAAACCCGCAAGCTGGACCTGGAAGACTGGATGGACGAGCTGGGCCTGGACGCGGTGCTGTTCCCGACCGTGGCCGACGTGGGGCCGGCAGATGCCGACGTCAACCCGGCTTCGGCGGACATTGCCTGGAGCAACGGCATCTGGGTGGCCAACGGCAACCTTGCTATCCGCCATCTGGGTGTACCGACAGTGACCGTGCCGATGGGCGTGATGGCCGATATCGGCATGCCAGTGGGGCTGACCTTCGCTGGCCGTGCCTATAGCGACAACAACCTGCTGAGCTTTGGCGCGGCGTTCGAGGCAACCGGCTCGCGCCGTATGATCCCGCCGCGTACGCCAGCACTGGGCGCGTAAATTCGCACCTGCATCGCCAATTTCAACTTTGTGTGTAAAAATGCACAAACCGTTGAAATTGGTGATGCTTTCATGCCGCTTTCCCCGCCCGAAGAACGCCAGCTAACCCTCACCATCCTCAAGGCCGCCATCCAGGCCCTGGGCAGTGTTGCCGCCCGCAACATGGAAATCCTCCTGCACGACCTCGACCACCCGGAGCACTCCGTCGTGGCGATCGTCAACGGCCACCTTTCCGGCCGCGTCGTCGGCAGCCCAATTCTCGCCGCACCCGAACAGGATCAAGGCTTCAAGGCACTGATGCAAGCCAGCGCCGAACGGCACGGCTGCGACCCTGTGGTGCTGCCCGACTATCCCACCACGCTCAAGGGCCGCACCCTGCGCAGCGCCACGGCCATCTTCCGCGACAGCAGCGGCCACCCCTTTGCCAGCCTGTGCATCAACACCGATGTCACTGGCCTCGACACCGCCTTGAGCTTCTTGCAGCAGTTGCAGCCAGTGGGCGCTTCGCCTGCATCGACCACCCCCCAGGAACCTGCAGACATGGAACTGTTGATGAGCGAGATCATCCAGAACTCGCTGTTGCGCAGTGGCCAGGGCCGGATGAACAAGCAAGCCAAGGTCGAGGCCGTGCGGGTGATGCAGGAGCGCGGCCTGTTCATCGTCAAGGGCGGCGTGGAAAAGGCCGCCAACGCCCTCGGCGTGACCCGTTACACCGTTTACAACTACCTGGAGCAACTGCGCGGCGAGAGCCCTTCGGTTGCCCGTGAAGACTGACCTGTGGAGCACGCCATGACCTTGCATATCCAGACCCCCCTGATCGAATCCCGCCCCCTGTCGCTGGCCGCTGGCCGTACGGTCTGGCTCAAGCTGGACGCCCTGCAGCCTTGCGGCTCGTTCAAGCTGCGCGGCGTGGGCCATGCCTGCGAAGTTCACCATGCCCGGGGCGCACGCCATTTCGTCTCGTCGTCCGGCGGTAACGCCGGGCTGGCGGTGGCCTATGCCGGCCGCAAACTGGGGGTGCCGGTGACGGTGGTGGTGCCCGAGACCACCACCGAGCGCGCCAAGGAACTGATGCGCCTGGAAGACGCCAATGTGGTGGTGCACGGCAGCTCCTGGCAGGAGGCCAACGAGCTGGCGCAGACCTTGCTCGGCACCGGCGATGCCTTTATTCACCCCTTCGACGACCCCCTGCTGTGGGCCGGGCATGCCAGCCTGATCGACGAAGTGGCCGCCAGCAGGGTCAAGCCCGATGCGGTGGTGTTATCGGTCGGTGGCGGCGGCTTGCTCAGTGGCGTGGTCGAGGGCCTCAAGCGCAACGGCTGGGATGATGTGCCGGTGCTAGCGGTGGAAACCACGGGCGCTGCCTCGCTGCATGCAGCTGTACAGGCAGGCCATCCGGTTGAACTCGAGCGCCTCGCATCGGTGGCGACGTCCCTGGGCGCCAAGCGCGTAGCCGACCAGGCATTGGAATGCGTGCGTAGCCACCCGGTGCACAGCCACCTGGTGAGCGACCGTGCGGCACTTGAAGCCTGTGAACGCTTCTTGCTCGACCACCGGGTACTGGTAGAGCCCGCTTGTGGCGCTGCGCTGGCACTGGCTTATGAGGCCGATACCCTGGCCCGCTACAGCAACGTACTGGTGGTGGTCTGTGGCGGTGCGACCGCAACGCTGGAGCAGATCCACACCTGGTTGCAACAGGCCGATTAAGCCCTGCCTGTCCCCCCTGGCCGTGACCGTTTTGTACGGGCAATGATTACGACGGTCACATGAGCCTGATCTACTGAGCCTGCCGCAACCGGAAAAAACCCCGCGCAACGTCTGCAACAGTGACGAAATGCATGTCTCACCCTTTCGGTCTGCGGCAAGTGAAGGCACAATGCGTGTCCTTTTTTTGGCCGGCCTTGCCGGGGGCCTTTAAATGATCAAGACGCCGTACTACCTCATCGATAAAACCAAGCTGCTGAGCAACATGGAGAAGATCGCCTACGTGCGTGAACACTCCGGTGCCAAGGCGCTGCTCGCCCTCAAATGTTTTGCCACCTGGTCGGTGTTCGACCTGATGCAGCAATACATGGACGGCACCACCTCTTCGTCGCTTTTCGAACTCAAGCTCGGCCGCCAGAAGTTTGCCGGCGAGACCCACGCCTACAGCGTGGCCTGGGCCGACGACGAGGTCGAGGAAATGCTCGAAAACTGCGACAAGATCATCTTCAACTCGATCGGCCAGCTGCAGCGCTTTGCCGAACAGTCCGAAGGCAAGGTCCGTGGCCTGCGCGTCAACCCGCAAGTCAGCAGCTCCGACTACCTGCTGGCCGACCCGGCCCGCCCGTTCAGCCGCCTCGGTGAGTGGGACCCGGAGAAGATCGAGAAGGTCATCGAGCAAATCTCCGGCTTCATGTTCCACAACAACTGTGAGAACGGTGACTTCGGCCTGTTCGACAAGATGCTCAGCCACATCGAAGAGCGCTTCGGCAACCTGTTGCACAAGGTGCAGTGGGTCAGCCTCGGTGGCGGCATCCACTTCACCGGTGAAGACTATGCGGTCGATGCGTTCTGCGCGCGCCTCAAAGCCTTCTCGGAAAAATACGGCGTGCAGGTTTACCTGGAGCCGGGCGAAGCCGCCATCACCAACAGCGCCTCGCTGGAAGTGACCGTGCTCGACACCCTGTACAACGGCAAGCACCTGGCCGTGGTCGACAGCTCGATCGAAGCGCACCTGCTCGACCTGCTGATCTACCGCCTCAACGCCAAGATGGCCCCCAACGATGGCGAGCACACCTACATGGTCTGCGGTAAATCGTGCCTGGCCGGTGACATCTTCGGCGAGTACCAATTCGATCGTCCATTGGCCATCGGCGATCGCCTGTCGTTCATCGACACGGCGGGTTACACCATGGTCAAGAAAAACTGGTTCAACGGTCTGAAAATGCCCTCCATCGCGGTCAAGCAGCTCGACGGTAGCGTCGAAGTGGTGCGCGAGTTCGGTTTTGAAGACTACGTTTCCAGCCTGTCGTAAGACCGGCATTCAGTAAGGAGCAAGGGATAAATTGAAGAAGAACGTTCTTATCATTGGTGCAGGAGGTGTCGCCAAGGTGGTGGCCCACAAGTGCGCGCAGCATAACGACGAACTCGGTCGTATTGCTATTGCGTCACGGAACATCTCCAAATGCCAGGCCATCATCGACAGCGTCAAGGCCAAGGGTAGCCTCAAGGTACCCGCCGACATCCAGGCCTTCTCGCTCAACGCCCTCGATGTCGAGGCGACCAAGGCACTGATCCGCGAGACCGAATCGCAGATCGTGATCAACGTGGGCTCTGCCTTCCTCAACATGTCGGTGCTGCGTGCCTGCATCGATACCGGTGTCGCCTACCTGGACACCGCGATTCACGAAGAACCAGGCAAGATCTGCGAAACACCGCCCTGGTACGGCAACTACGAGTGGAAACACCTCGAAGAGTGCCAAGAAAAGAACATTACCGCCATTCTCGGCGTCGGTTTCGACCCGGGTGTGGTGAACAGCTACGCAAAACTTGCGCAGCAGCAATACTTCGACCGCATTGATTCGATCGACATCCTCGACGTCAATGCTGGTTCGCATGGCAAATACTTCGCCACCAACTTCGACCCGGAAATCAACTTCCGCGAGTTCACCGGGCAAGTGTGGAGCTGGCAGAACAGCCAGTGGACCAGCAACACCATGTTCGAGGTCAAGCGTACCGACGACCTGCCGGTCGTAGGTTCGCAAAACCTGTACCTGACCGGCCACGATGAAGTGCATTCGATTTCGAAGAACCTCAACGTGCCGAACGTGCGCTTCTGGATGAGCTTCGGCGAGCACTACATCAATGTGTTCACCGTGCTGAAAAACCTGGGCCTGCTCTCCGAGCAACCGGTCAAGACTGCCGAAGGCCTGGAAGTGGTCCCGCTGAAAGTGGTCAAGGCCGTACTGCCTGACCCGGCCTCCCTGGCCCCGGGCTACACCGGCAAGACCTGCATCGGTGACCTGGTCAAGGGCACCAAGGACGGCCAGCCACGCGAAGTGTTCATCTACAACGTGGCGGATCACGAAGAAGCCTACGCCGAGACCGACAGCCAGGGTATTTCCTACACCGCCGGTGTACCGCCAGTGGCTGCCGCCCTGCTGGTCGCCCGTGGCGAATGGGATGCCAAGCGCATGGTCAACGTCGAAGAACTGCCAGCCGAGCCGTTCCTCAAGGCGCTGGACGTGATGGGCCTGCCGACCCGCGTCAAAGATGAGAAAGGCGATCGTCCGTGGGACGCTGAAGCCTAAGCAACACCAGGAAGGGCGCCAACAGGCGCCCTTCTTTTTATCCTGCATTCGCCACTGCCCATGGCTCGACCCCTGCCGCTTGCTCGCGTAGGCTTGCCGTTTTCCTTCCGTCGCAAGGCAAACGTTCCCATGGCAAATACAGACATCACCTACACCCCCGACCCGGATGCCGATTCCATTTCGTCCGACGTCGCCGAGTACAACGGCGTATTGGTCACCACCCAGATCCCAACCCACGCCGATGGCAGTCTTGAGCTGGGCGATATCGTTGCGCAAAGCGAATGCACCCTGCAGGCGCTGAAAGTGGCCCTGGAGAAAGCAGGCAGCGGCATGGACCGCGTGCTACACCTGACCATCTACCTCACCGACATGGCCGACCGCGCTGCGTTCAACGAGGTGTACCAGCGCTTCTTCAGCAACCCGTGGCCGGTACGCGCCGCCGTTGGCGTGGCGTCGCTGGCGTTCGACGGCATGCGCGTGGAAGTGACCGCGATGGCGGCCAAGCGCTGATCCCTTTGTGAACGGCCTTGCCGAGGCGCCGGCCAGGCCGCTCACACACCGGTTGCGCAAGCAGGGTATGCAGCGCAGGGATGCCACCAACCCGTTTCACCGCTACAATGCCCGCCTAAACCGTGACCGCCCGAAAATATAACGACATGTCCCTTCCAAAGAATCACCTGGAACTGCTCAGCCCTGCCCGTGACGTGGCCATCGCTCGCGAAGCGATCCTGCACGGCGCTGACGCCATCTATATCGGCGGCCCGAGCTTCGGCGCGCGCCATAACGCCTGCAACGAAGTCAGCGAAATTGCCGAACTGGTCGAGTTTGCCCGTCGCTACCATGCACGCGTGTTCACCACCATCAACACCATCCTCCACGACAACGAGCTGGAGCCCGCGCGCAAGCTGATCCATCAGCTTTACGACGCCGGCGTCGATGCCCTGATCGTGCAGGACCTGGGGGTGATGGAGCTGGATATCCCGCCGATCGAGCTGCACGCCAGCACCCAGACCGACATCCGCACCCTGGAACGGGCCAAGTTCCTCGACCAGGCGGGTTTCTCGCAGTTGGTACTGGCCCGCGAGCTGAACCTGCAGCAGATTCGCGCCATTGCCGCCGAAACCGATGCGGCCATCGAATTCTTCATCCATGGCGCGCTGTGCGTGGCCTTCTCCGGCCAGTGCAACATCTCCCACGCCCAGACCGGCCGCAGCGCCAACCGTGGCGACTGTTCGCAAGCCTGCCGCCTGCCCTACACCCTCAAGGATGACCAGGGCCGCGTGGTTGCCTTCGAAAAACACCTGCTATCGATGAAGGACAACAACCAGACCGCCAACCTGCGCGACCTGGTCGACGCCGGCGTGCGCTCGTTCAAGATCGAAGGCCGCTACAAGGACATGGGCTATGTGAAGAACATCACTGCCCACTACCGCAAAGAGCTCGACGCCATCCTCGAAGACCGCCCGGCCCTGGCCCGTGCCTCGAGCGGCCGCACCGAACACTTCTTCGTCCCAGACCCGGACAAGACCTTCCACCGCGGCAGCACCGACTACTTCGTCAGCGACCGCAAGATCGACATCGGCGCCTTCGACTCGCCGACCTTCACCGGCTTGCCGGTGGGTGTGGTGGAAAAGGTCAACAAGCGCGACATGCTGGTCATCACCGATGTGCCGCTGACCAACGGCGACGGCCTCAACGTGCTGGTCAAGCGTGAGGTGGTGGGTTTTCGCGCCAACATCGCCGAACCCCGCGGCGAATTCGAGGAAGACGGCCAGAAGCGCTACCGTTACCGCGTCGAACCCAACGAGATGCCCGACGGCCTGTACAAGCTGCGGCCGAACCACCCGCTGTCGCGCAACCTCGACCACAACTGGCAGCAAGCCTTGCAGCGCACCTCGGCCGAGCGCCGGGTGGGCGTCGAGTGGCACGCAGTACTGCGTGAGCAGCGCCTGATGCTGACCGTCAGCAGTGAAGAAGGCGTCAGCGTGCAAGTCGCCCTGGACGGCCCGTTCGGCGCGGCCAACAAGCCGCAACAGGCACTGGAGCAGTTGCACGACCTGCTGGGCCAATTGGGCACAACCCAGTACCACGCCAACGCCATCGAGCTGGATGCACCGCAGGCGTACTTCATCCCCAACTCGCAGCTCAAGGCCCTGCGCCGTGAAGCCATCGAGGCGCTGACCGCTGCGCGGGTCAAGGCGCACCCGCGTGGCGGGCGCAAGGCCGAGACCACGCCACCACCGGTGTACCCGGAGTCGCACCTGTCGTTCCTGGCCAACGTGTACAACCAGAAGGCCCGCGACTTCTACCACCGTCACGGCGTGCAACTGATCGACGCGGCCTACGAGGCCCATGAAGAGCACGGCGAAGTGCCGGTGATGATCACCAAGCACTGCCTGCGCTTCTCGTTCAACCTGTGCCCCAAGCAAGCCAAGGGCGTGACCGGCGTGCGCACCAAGGTCGCGCCGATGCAACTGATTCAGGGTGACGAAGTACTGACCCTGAAGTTCGACTGCAAGCCGTGCGAGATGCACGTGGTCGGCAAGATGAAGAGCCACATCATCGACCTGCCGACCCCCGGCAGCGCGGTGGCCCAGGTAGTGGGGCATATCAGCCCGGAAGACCTGCTCAAGACCATCCACCGCGCCCCGCACTGATCGATCGGGGTATCAGGAAACTGTGGGGGCGGGTTTACCCCCCCCCACAAGGTCGGCAGCTACGCACAGCCTAAGGCCTGTTGTCAGCGGATCTGGTGCTTGTGCAACAGCCGATAGAACGTCGGGCGTGAGACCCCCAGCACCTTCGCCGCGATGCTCAAATTGTCGCTGTGCCGGTTAAGCACATCACACAAAGCCTGGCGCTCCGCTCGGTGCTTGTACTCCTCCAGCGTCCCCAGCGGCTGCTGTTCCTGCTCGATCTGCAAGCCCAGGTCCGGCGCTTCAATCTGCCGCCCTTCAGCCAACACCAACCCGCGTCGCACCCGGTTGGCCAGTTCGCGCACATTGCCGGGCCAATCATGCCGGCCCATGGCTGCCAAGGCATGGTCACTGAACGAGCGCGGCCTGCGCCCAGTTTCAAGGCTGTAGAAATGCGCAAAATGGCTGGCCAGCATCGACAGGTCGCCATGCCTGTCACGTAGCGGCGCGGTCACCACCTGCAACACATTGAGCCGGTAATACAGGTCCTCGCGAAAGCGCCCCTGTTCGATGGCCTTTTCCAGGTCCACGTGAGTGGCCGCAAGCACCCGTACATCTACGGGGATCGGCTGGCTGCCTCCGACCCGCTCGATGTGCTTCTCCTGCAGAAACCGCAGCAGGTTGGCCTGCAGCTCCAAGGGCAAGTCACCGACCTCGTCCAGAAACAGGGTGCCGCCATGGGCCGCTTCGATTCGCCCGGCCTTGCGCTGATGGGCGCCGGTAAACGCGCCCTTTTCGTGCCCGAACAACTCGGACTGGATCAGGTGTTCGGGTATCGCCCCGCAGTTGATGGCAATAAACGGCTGATCGCGCCGCTGTGACTGGCGATGCAGGGTGCGCGCCACCAGTTCCTTGCCTGTGCCGCTCTCACCGCGGATCAGTACCGGCGATTCGGTGGGCGCCAGCTTGCCCAGCAATTTGCGCAGTTCGCGAATAGGGCGGCTTTCACCCAACAGCTCATGCGTCGCCTCGTCCACCCGCGCCGTGCCCTTGCCGCGCAGGCGTGCCATGCCAAAGGCACGCCCGAGGGTGACCTGCACGCGGGAAACATCGAACGGCAAGGTATGGAAGTCGAAAAACCATTCGCAGACAAAATCACCCACGTTCTGCATGCGCAACTGCTCGGCGCTGAGCACGGCAATCCACTCGGTATTGCTGCGCTTGATCATGTCCTTCACGGCGTCGGGATGGCGCAGGTGCGATGCCTGCAGGCGCAGCAGGCCAACATCGCAGGTGTGCTCCAGCGCGGCGCCGAGGATACAACTGTCCACATCCCAGCCGGCACTGCGCAGGCCCGGCAGCAATTGGTGGCAGTCGTCGCAGGGGTCGACGATGAGCAAACGGCGTTGGGAAGCGGGTTGCTGCATGACCGTTCCTTGGCGCCAGAGTTTGGTTTTGTGAAGTAAAACAGCAAGTTGTGGCGCCCAATTAACAGTAGCAACGAACTTGACGGTGCCCAGTACCGTCTGTCTGCCGAATCATTTTTTTACAATCCATGACGGGAATTTTCGCACTTTATCGACATCACATGGCGGCGTAAGCGTGAACAGATTTGACCCTGAAAAAAAATTTTACATCCAATGTGTGACTTACCCCCGGACAACGAGCATCAGTACACATAACCCCGCGCTGCACTTCGCGATTATTGAGGCGACTTTGAAGCAACGCGGACTTTACTTCGATGTTTGGGACCATAGAGAGACCGAACCATGAATGCCCCGCTCCGTGTCAACGAAGCACTGCTGATTGCCGACCACGCCTTCGAACCTTTCCAGTGCGTAGCCTGGGATGCACCCAACGGTACTGGTGAGCTGAGCCTGGCAGTGATCGACCGGACCAGCACCCGCATCGGCAGCAAGCAAGTGTCCTCGCGCATTTATTCCGACCCTGCGCAATGGGCCAGCCTGATCGAGGAAGTGCGCGCCGAGCTGTGCGAAAAAGGTTACGACCTGCAACCTTGGTCGATGCCAAAGTAATACCGATTAGCCCGCCAAGTGCGTGCCCTGTCACGCACTTGCGCAACTTTCCAGTTGCGGCTCTCGCAACTTTTGTTATTGCGACATAGTGTCGCAACCTCCCCCGCCGCCGTAACTCAATCCACAACCTTGAACTGTTCCAGGTGCTGATAATCCGCCTGCAGTTGTTCGGCCAACTGTTGAGCGCGCCCCAGGCGAACGGGCGCCAGTTCCATGTCGACCAATAGCGTGGCACACGGCATGGGCTGCACGGCATCCCAGCGCTGCAGCCGTCCGTCGGTGAACACCAAGCAGCGCACAGCCTCATTGGGGTGGGTTTGCTGCCGCGCCTGCAGCCACTGCCGTGCCTGCTCCAGCGCAGCGATCAACGGCGTACCACCGCCCGCCCCCAGCGCTTGCAACCAGGGCTGCAGGGCTGCCGAGGCCTTCAGGCCGTGACGCTGCCACTGCGGTGTCCGCCCACTGGCGGTCAGCAAGGCCAGCCGGGCGCGCTGCCGGTATGCCTGGTCGAACAACGCCGCCAGCAAGCCTTTGGTCTGCGTCAGTGCCTGATGGCGGCGGGTTGACGCAGATGCGTCGACGATTACCAGCCACAGTTCGTTAGCCTGGCCCTGGCGCTGTTGCCAGCACAGGTCGTCACGCAGCCGGGGCCGCCCCTTGAGCAAGGTCGGCAACCACGCCACCCGGCCCGCCGCGGCACTGCGCACACGGCCACGGCTGGCGCCTGCCAGCTTGCCCACGCGTGGTCTGGCATCCGCCCCTTGAGCCTGCCGTGGGCGGATGCTCAGGGCTTTTTTGCCCAGTTCGGCACCTCGCGACGCGCGCCACTCACTACCGGTTGAGGTGGCAGCGCACCCCAATCACCCTGCCCGCCTTGATTGTCTGCACCCTGCTGGCCTGCCTCGGGCGGCGTCGAAGGCGGCTGTTGTTGCTGCGGCGTCACCCGGCGGCGATGGCGCAGGGCGAACTCGGCCACCGCGTCCACATCGGCTTCTTCTATGGCCGCGCCCCCGCGCCAGGCGCAATGCGCCCGTGCAGCGCGCAGCCAGACCAGGTCAGCACGCAGGCCATCGACCCCGGCGGCATAACAGCGCTCGGTGATCCAGGCCAGGGCCTGATCGTCCAAGGCAATCAAGGCAAGGGCGTGGCGCGCTTGCTGGCAACGCTCACGCAGTTGCGCCTGGGCGGCCGCCCATTGCGCGCAAAAGGCCTGCGGGTCGCTGTCGAACGCCAGGCGGCGACGGATGATCTGCTGGCGCGCGTGCGGCTCGGGCAAACCTTCTAGTGCCACATTCAAGCCAAAACGGTCGAGCAACTGCGGGCGCAACTCGCCTTCTTCCGGGTTCATGGTGCCAATCAGCACAAAGCGGGCGCTATGCCGGTGCGAGATGCCGTCGCGCTCGATGCGGTTGGTGCCGCTGGCTGCCACGTCGAGCAACAGGTCGACCAAGGTATCGGGCAGCAGGTTGACCTCGTCCACGTACAGCACACCGCCATCGGCCTGGGCCAACACGCCCGGCGAAAACTGTGCCTTGCCCTGCCCCAGTGCAGCGTCCAGGTCGAGGGTGCCGACCAAGCGCTCTTCGCTGGCGCCCAATGGCAGCGTGACGAACGGGCCTTCGCCGAGCAGGTCGGCAAGGCCGCGGGCCAAGGTGCTTTTGGCCATGCCGCGCGGGCCTTCGATCAGCACGCCTCCGATTTTCGGGTCGATGGCGGTCAGGCACAGGGCCAGTTTCAGCTCATCGGCACCGACCACTGCAGCCAGCGGAAATTGTACGGGTTCACTCATTTCAAGCCTGTTCCTCGCCGTCGAGCAACTGCTCCTCAAGGGCTTCGCGGTAGTCGCCAGGCGCCTCCCAGAGGCCGCGTTGCTGGGCCTCCAACAAACGCTCGGTAAGGTCGCGCAGGGCCTCGGGGTTGTGCTCGCGCATAAAGTCGCGGGTCGCCGGGTCGAGCACGTAGGCATCGGCCAGGGACTGATAATGATGGTCGTCGATTAGGTGCGTGGTAGCGTCGAAGGCGAACAGGTTGTCGACTGTCGCCGCCATCTCGAAGGCGCCTTTGTAACCATGGCGCTTCACCCCGTCGATCCACTTCGGGTTGAGCGCACGGGCCCGGATGACCCGGTTCAGCTCTTCCTTGAGGGTGCGGATACGCGGCCGGTCGACCTGGCTGTGGTCGCCGTGATAACTGGCTACCGACGCGCCAGACAAGGTTTCAGAGGCGGCCAGCATGCCACCTTGGAACTGGTAGTAATCGTTGGAATCGAGCACGTCGTGCTCGTGGTTGTCCTGGTTCTGCAACACCGCCTGGACCTGGCCCAGGCGGTGCGCAAACTGGGCGCGGGCCGGGGTGCCCTCGTCGCTTGCGCCGTAAGCGTAGCCGCCGTGGTTGAGGTAGACCTCGGCCAGGTCGTCGCGGCTGTGCCACAAACGGCCATCGATGGCGTTCTGCACGCCAGCGCCATAAGCACCGGGCTTGGCCCCGAACACTCGCCAGCCAGCCTGGCGGGCCGCCTGCTCGGCGTCGACGCCCTGTGCCTGCAGCGTTTCGCGCTCGTTGCGCACCCGTGCTGCCAGCGGGTTGAGGTCATCGGGCTCATCCAGCGCCGCCACGGCCTGAACGGCGGCATCGAACAAGCGAATCAGGTTGCCGAAGGCATCGCGGAAAAACCCCGAGACGCGCAAGGTCACATCCACCCGCGGGCGATCAAGCACGCCCAGCGGCAGGATTTCGAAATCGTCGACCCGCTGGCTGCCGGTGGCCCAGACCGGGCGCACACCCATCAGGGCCATGGCCTGGGCGATGTCGTCACCGCCGGTGCGCATGGTCGCTGTGCCCCATACCGACAGGCCCAGTTGGCGCAGGTGGTCGCCGTGGTCCTGCAAGTGGCGTTCGAGAATCAGGTTCGCCGACGCGAAACCCAGGCGCCAGGCCGTGGTGGTGGGCAGGTTACGCACATCCACGGTATAGAAGTTGCGACCGGTGGGCAGCACGTCCAGGCGCCCGCGGCTTGGTGCGCCACTGGGGCCCGCCGGGACGAAGCGGCCAGCCAGGGCCGCCAGCAGGCCGTCGATTTCTGCCGCACCACAGGCATCCAGGCTCGGCGCCACCGTTGCACACAGCGCTTGCACCACTTCGTGCACCGGTTGCCATTCGCTCACCGCAGGCAGTGCCGAAGCTCCGTCCAGTGCCTGTTCGATCACCTGCAGGGCCAGCAGTTCAAGGCGCTCACGGGTATCACCGCAGGTGCGCCATGGCGCGTCGCTCACTGCCTGCAAAAACGCTGGGCACACGCCCTGCCAAGGCTGCCCGAGGTCACAATCGAGTGGGTCGAAGCCGGGCACCAGGGCCTTGGCCAGTGTGCGCAACAGGCTGGCATTGCCACCCCGGCCGTCGCCGCGCTCCACGCGCAGCAACGCCAGCAAGGTGTCCAGGCGCAGCCTACCTTCGGGAGACTGGCCAAACACATGCAAGCCATCGCGGATCTGCGATTCCTTGAGGTCGCACAGGTAGGTGTCCAGGCGCGGCAGCCATACGGCGGCATCGTCCAGCTGGCCTTCCAGTTGCAGTTCGCGATCGATGTGGTTGGCCTTGACCAGTTCCAGGATGTCGCGTTGCAGCTCACGGGCCCGCCGCGGGTCGAGCAGCTGCGCCTCATAGAATTCGTCGGCCAGTTGCTCCAGGTGACGCAGCGGGCCGTAGGTTTCGGCGCGGGTCAACGGCGGCATCAGGTGATCGATGATGACCGCCTGGGTGCGGCGCTTGGCCTGCGCGCCCTCCCCCGGGTCGTTGACGATGAACGGGTAGATGTTCGGCAACGGGCCGAGCAGCGCGTCTGGCCAGCATTGCGCCGACAGGCCGACCCCCTTGCCGGGCAGCCACTCCAGATTGCCGTGCTTGCCAACGTGAATCACCGCATCGGCAGCAAAGGCATGGCGCAGCCAGAAATGAAACGCCAGGTACCCGTGTGGCGGCACCAGGTCGGGGTCGTGGTACACCGCACTTTGATCAACCTGGTAGCCGCGTGCCGGCTGGATACCGACGAAGGTCTGGCCGAAGCGCAGGCCTGCCACCATCAGCCGCCCACTGCGGTACATGGGGTCGTGTTCCGGCGCCCCCCAACGCTCCAGCACCGCTTGGCGATTGGCCTCCGGCAGGCGGGAAAACGCTGCCTGATAGTCATCCAGGCTCAGGCTCTGCGCGCAGGGGCGCTGGTCCAGATGGTCGAGGTCGTTGGTCACGCCGCCCAGCAACTGGTGGATCAATTGGGTGCCCGTGCCCGGCAGGTCGGCCAGCGGATACCCTTCGCCCTGCAGCGCCTTGAGGATGTTCAACGCAGCCGCCGGCGTGTCCAGCCCCACACCGTTGCCAATTCGGCCGTCGCGGGTCGGGTAATTGGCCAGCACCAGGGCCACGCGCTTCTGGTCATTGGGCAAGCGGGCCAGCGCTACCCAGCGCCGGGCCAGCTCAGCGACGAAGTCCATGCGCTCGGGATGGGCGCGGTAGCAGACCACGTCGGACTGGCTGCGCTCGCTGCGCCAGGCCATGTCCTTGAAGCTGACCGGGCGCGTGATGATGCGCCCGTCCAGCTCCGGCAAGGCAATGTGCATGGCCAGGTCGCGCGCGCCCAGGCCTTGCTCGCTGGTTTCCCAGGCGGGTTGGTTGTCTTGCGCGCAAATAGCCTGCAGTACCGGGATATCGCGGCGGAACGGGCGCAGGTTGGGGCGCTCGGGGCTGGACAAGGCAAAACCCGTGGTATTGATCAACACCTCGGCACCGACCTCGTCCAACCAGGCCTCGACCTGTTCCAGGCAGGCGCTTTCCTTGAGGCTGGCGACGGCGATCGGCAAAGGGTTGACCCCGGCCGCCAGCAAGCGATTGCAGAATACGTCGATAAAAGCAGTATTGGCCGCCTGCAGGTGAGAGCGATAGAACAGCAGCGGTGCCACCGGGTGATCGGGGCGCCACTGCGCATACCAGTCTTCAAGCGCTGCACTGCCCTTGGCCGGGTGGTACACCGAGGTGCGCGGCAAGGGCTGCGGCTCGTCCCAGCGATAATCGCGGCCCAACAACTGGTTGGCCAGGCAGTTGAAGAGGTTGATGGCATTGGCCTTGCCGCCCTGGCGCAGGTAGTGCCAGAGGCGCTCGGCCTGCTCGCCGGTCACCGTGCCCAGGCCCGTCAGCTCCGGGTCCGGGCGGTCGTCGCCCGGCACCAGGATCAGCTGCACGCCTTGGGCCGCCAGCGCGACCAGTTGCTCGACGCCATAGCGCCAGTAGCCAACGCCACCGTGCAGCGACACCAGAATGACCTTGGCATGGCGCAGTACCTGGTCGACATACAAGTCGACCGAGGCATGGTTCTGCACCTGCATCGGGTTGGCCAGGCGCAAACTGGGGAAGTCGTCAGGCAATTGCTCGGCCGTGTCGGCGAGCAATGCCAGGTGTGAATCACCACTGCAGAGGATCACCAGGTCGGCGGGGCTCTGGCCGAGGTCGGCGATGCTGTCATCCGGCACGAAGCCGCCGGGCTGGGTCCGCAGCAGGTGCATGGGTCAGGCGCCCAGTGCTTGGCGCAGACGCGCTTCGAGTTGCGCAGCGTCAAGCGCTTGGCCGATCAGTACCAACCGCGTGATACGCGGTTCGTCGGCGCGCCAGGCGCGGTCGAAGTGCTTGTCGAAGCGGGTACCCACGCCCTGCACCAGCAGGCGCATTGGCTTGCCCGGGATGGCGGCGAAGCCTTTGGCGCGGAGGATGCCGAACTCGACCACCAGTTGGGTCAGGGCATCGAGCAACAGGCTTTCGTCAGCCTCGGGCAGGTCGATGGAGATCGAATCGAAGGCGTCGTGGTCATGATCGTCGTGGTCATCGCCATCGTGGTGCGAATCATGGTGGGTACGGCGGCCGTCGATGTGCGCCTCGGACTCGGCGCCCACCCCCAGCAGCACTTCCAGCGGCAGGCGACCGCTGCTGGCCTCGACCACCTTGACGGCGGGCGGCAGCTCTTCGGCGACTTCGGCGCGAACCTTGGCCAGGCCTTCGGCGTCGATCAGGTCGGCCTTGTTCAGCACCACCAGGTCGGCGCTGGCCAACTGGTCGGCGAACAGTTCGTGCAGCGGCGACTCGTGGTCCAGGTTAGGGTCGAGTTTGCGCTGTGCATCCACCTGGTCCGGGTAGGCGGCAAAGGTACCGGCAGCCACGGCCGGGCTGTCGACCACGGTGATCACCGCGTCGACGGTGCAGGCGTTGCGAATTTCCGGCCACTGGAAGGCCTGTACCAACGGCTTGGGCAAGGCCAGCCCACTGGTTTCGATGAGGATGTGGTCGAGGTCGCCACGGCGCGCGACCAGTTCGCGCATTACCGGGAAGAATTCTTCCTGTACGGTGCAGCACAGGCAGCCATTGGCCAGTTCGTAAACGCGGCCGCTGGCTTCTTCTTCGGTGCAGCCGATGCTGCACTGCTTGAGGATTTCGCCATCGATGCCCAGTTCGCCGAATTCGTTGACGATCACCGCGATACGGCGGCCCTGGGCGTTGTCGAGCATGTGCCGCAGCAAGGTGGTCTTGCCTGAGCCGAGGAAGCCGGTAACGATGGTGACGGGGAGTTTGGCCAGTGTTTTCATGTCGCGGTGCCCTTGGCAGATGGCGCGGGCATGCAGGACGACAGCCACGGGCCAGGTCGGCCGGGCTTGTTCGCCACCGGATCACCCCGCCCGGTTGAAAGTCGAAAGCGCTTCGAGGCAGGTCTCCTGGCTCGCACCATGCCCGCCGCTCGGTAAAGAGCAAGGCTGGCCGGATGACGCCTTCCCGCGCGGTTTGCGCAGTGGCTGTGTCGATCCTTTGTCGGTGCTTACAGTTGCGGGGGCAGCCGCGGCATGTACCGCGTTCCCGTCTTAGCTTCGGCCTGGCCGAAGAACCTCGAACTGGCAAGGCTACGCAGTGGCCGGCAGGTGGTCAACCATTGCCGTCGGCCCGGCAGCCAGAGACGCGCAGGCGACCGCCTAACTGCGCTACAGTGGCACCTTTGCCAACGGTCAAGGACGCCTTATGCCGCTCGCCCCCGCCATTCCGGTACTGCGTATTTTCTCGGTCGACAAGGCCAAAGAGTTCTACCTCGATTTTCTCGGTTTCAGCCTCGACTGGGAGCACCGCTTCAGCCCGGACCTGCCCCTGTACGCGCAAATTCATCGCGACGGGCTGATCCTGCACCTGACCGAGCACCATGGAGACGCTACCCCTGGTTCAACCGTATTTGCCCGCATCGACGACCTGCGCGCCCTCGAAGGCGAACTGCAGGCCAAACGCTACGGCTACGCCCGCCCTGAGGCCGAACGCCTGGACTGGGGCCTGCAGATGCAGGTGTACGACCCGTTCGGCAACCGCTTGCGTTTTTGCCAGCAAATTGATGATGAGGCTGCCCAATGAAGGCTATGGGTAAGCGCGAGGTGGCACGTGTGGAGCGTGAACTGGTAGTTTGCCTGACGGAGGCCTGCGATACGGCCAAGGCAGAAATCGTCGGGTTCACCTGGCTCACCCACCGCCTCGACCCCGACAACTTTCCCGCAAGCTTGCGCATCACCTGGGTTTTCCAGCGCGAGGCAGACAAAGCTGCAGCGCTGGCTGGGGTGGCCAAGGCGCGCATGCTGGCGCTGACCTGTCAGGCGCTCGATGAAGTAGGGATACGCTTGGATCATCCAGCCTGGCATGTGCGTTTTGACAGTGAAGAGGCCTGTAGCCGCAGCCACAACGGTGACTGGAACAAGCGCCTGCAAGTGCACTGAGGCCTATCGGCGGAAGGCGCTTTACCTGCCTTCACCGGTTCGATACGATCCGTATTCCACTCCTGCGAGGTGTTCGTCCAATGCGCCATTGATGCCGCCGTCTTTTCGACGGCCAGCCTTCAGCCTCCGGCTTGCTCCGGAGATGTCGCGGCATTGAGTGGAGTTGTGCATGACGAATACGTCGATCCTGACGCTGGATAGCGTCTCCTTGGCTTTGCCTGATGGCAGGCTGCTGTTTTCCAATCTCAACGAATCGTTCGATCAGCGCCGTACGGGGCTGGTCGGGCGCAATGGCGTGGGTAAAAGCCTGCTTGGACAGTTACTGGCTGGTCAGCGCGAACCCACAAGCGGGCGCTGCCTTCGCCAGGGTCGCATTCACCACCTGCATCAACAGGTCATCCAGCAAAGCACCACGGTAGCTGACCTTGCCCAGGCGGGCACGGTGATCGCGGCGTTGAAGCGTATTGAACAAGGCAGCGTCGACCCCGTCGATTACGACACAGTGGGTGAGCGCTGGGATATTCGCGAGCAACTCCAGGTGCACCTTGACCGACAGGGCCTCGGCCAACTCGACTGGCGCCAACCTGCCCGCAGCCTCAGCGGTGGCCAGGCCATGCGCGTGGCCTTGATCGGTGCCTGGCTCAGCGACGCCGACTATTTGATCCTCGACGAACCGAGCAATCATCTGGACGCCGAAGCCCGCGCACAGTTGCTCAGCATGATCCAGGCCTGGGACCGCGGCTTGCTGGTTATCAGCCACGACCGCAGCCTGCTTCAGCACATGGCGCGTATCGTCGAGCTGTCCAGCCTCGGCTTGCAGGCATTTGGAGGCAATTTCAACCTTTATGTCACGCAAAAAACCAAGCAGACGGAAGTGGCCCAGCAGCAACTTGCGCGGCTCAAACTGGAGCGTCAACGTCACGCCCACCAGTTACAGCGCCAGCGCGAAGACCTTGAGCGCCACCAGGCGCGTGCCGGGCGGCAGGCCAAGCATGCAAACCAGGCGAAAATTCTGCTGGATCGCCAGCATGAGCGCAGCCAGGCCACGGCTGGCAAACAACGACGCGACCATCGCGATGCCTTGCAGGCCCTACAGGGCCAAGTCCGTGATGCAGCCCGCGAGGTTGAACAGAGCAGCACCATCATCCTGCACACACCGACGCCTCAACGCCACCCAGGGAGGGAAGTACTGGCCGTGCATCAGCTACGCCTGCCGCACGGCAACCGCAAGCCCTTGTGCCTGCGGCTGTGTCTGGGCCAGCGTGTAGGCCTGGTCGGCGCCAACGGCACTGGCAAGTCCACCCTGCTGCAAGTGCTCAACGGAACGCTAGCCGTGCCATCCGACACCGTCCGCGTGACCGGCGAAGTGGCTTTACTCGACCAGCGCTGCAGCGTGCTACCGGGGCAAACCACCGTGCTCGACCACTTGCGACAGGCCAACCCAACGCTGGCACTGAGTGATTTGCGTTGTCGGCTGGCGCAACTGGGCCTCGATGCGGGGCGCATCGAGCTGCCCAGCGCCCTGCTCAGTGGCGGTGAACGGCTGAAGGCCTCACTGGCCGCTGTGCTGTACCGCGAGCGACCGCTAGACATGCTGTTGCTGGATGAGCCCAGCAACCACCTGGACCTTCCATCACTGGAGGCGTTGGAATGCATGCTTCGGGGATTTCGGGGGGCGCTGGTGGTGGTTTCCCATGATGCGGTACTGCTCGAACGGCTCGCGCTGGATGATTACTGGCAGCTTTAAAGCCAGCAACCCCGCATCAGCGGCCAGCAATTCGTGACTGGCCGTTCCCGATCCGCGACGGATGTATTATCGTGGCGTGGTGCGCATATAACAGCAGCCTGAGCAATCGGGCATCTGCAAGACAATCGAGGGTGTCATGAGTAACGAGAGCATTAATTGGGACAAGCTGGGCTTCGACTACATCAAGACCGACAAGCGCTACCTGTCCGTATGGCGCAATGGCGAGTGGGACAAGGGCACCCTGACCGAAGACAACGTACTGCACATCAGTGAAGGCTCCACTGCCCTGCACTACGGCCAGCAGTGCTTCGAAGGCCTCAAGGCCTACCGCTGCAAGGACGGCTCGATCAACCTGTTCCGCCCAGACCAGAACGCCGCGCGCATGCAGCGCAGCTGCGCCCGCCTGCTGATGCCGCACGTGCCAACCGATGTGTTCATCGAGGCCTGCAAGCAAGTGGTCAAGGCCAACGAGCGCTTCGTGCCGCCACATGGCAAAGGCGCCCTGTACCTGCGCCCGTTCGTCATCGGCACCGGTGACAACATCGGCGTGCGTACCGCACCCGAGTTCATCTTCTCGGTCTTCGCCATCCCGGTGGGTTCGTACTTCAAGGGCGGCATGAAGCCGCACAACTTCCAGATTTCCAGCTTCGACCGCGCCGCCCCGCAAGGCACCGGCGCAGCCAAGGTCGGTGGCAACTATGCCGCCAGCCTGCAGCCAGGCGCTGAAGCCAAGAAGGCCAACTTCGCCGATGCCATCTACCTCGATCCGCTGACTCACACCAAGATCGAGGAAGTCGGTTCGGCCAACTTCTTCGGCATCACCGCCAACAACGAGTTCATCACGCCGAAATCGGCCTCCGTGCTGCCAGGCATCACCCGCCTGTCGCTGATGGAACTGGCGTCCTCGCGCCTGGGCCTGAAAGTGATCGAAGGCGATGTCGAGATCAACAACCTCGACCGCTTCATCGAAGCCGGCGCTTGCGGTACCGCCGCGGTGATCACCCCGATCGGTGGCATCGAGTACAACGGCAAGCTGCACGTGTTCCACGACCTGGAAAAAGTCGGCCCGGTCACCCAGAAGCTCTACAACGAGCTGACCGGCATCCAGAGCGGTGATGTCGAAGCACCGGCAGGCTGGATCGTCAAGGTCGCCTGAGGCGCTGCGACAGCCTGAAAACGGGGCATGCCAAGCAATGGCATGCCCTTTTTTTTGGCCGCTTGGTCAACCGTGCATTCCCAGATGAATTTTTCTTAAATCGCCGTTTGTCTATTCTTTGGCACAATCAAGCCTCTATTCGCCGCCCAGGAACCAGCATGCCACGCGTACTGACCATCGAAGACGACGCCGTCACCGGCCAGGAAATCGTCGCCGAACTCTCCAGCCACGGCCTGGACGTGGATTGGGCCGACAATGGCCGGGAAGGCCTGGCCAAGGCGATTGCCGGTGGCTACGACCTGATTACCCTGGACCGCATGCTGCCCGAAGTCGATGGCCTGACCATCGTCACCACCCTGCGCAGCCTGAAGATCGCCACGCCGATCCTGATGATCAGCGCCCTGTCTGACGTCGACGAACGGGTGCGCGGCCTGCGTGCCGGGGGTGACGACTACCTGACCAAGCCCTTTGCCTCGGACGAGATGGCCGCCCGGGTCGAGGTACTACTGCGTCGCAACAGCGTGCCCATGACCCAGACCCGCCTGCAGGTCGCCGACTTGCAACTGGACCTGATCAGCCACGAAGCGCGGCGCGGCGAGCACACGCTCAACCTGCTGCCCACCGAATATAAGCTGCTGGAATACCTGATGCGCCACAGTGGCCAGGTCATCACCCGGATGATGATTTTCGAGGAGGTCTGGGGTTATCACTTCGACCCCGGCACCAACCTGATCGATGTCCACATTGGCCGCCTGCGCAAGAAGATCGACTCTCCCGGCCAATCGCCGCTGATCCGTACCGTACGGGGCTCGGGCTATGCCATTGCTGAACCCGTCTAAGGGCTGGAGCTCCTCGACCAGCCGCCTGCTGGCGCTGTACAGCTTTCTGTTCGTGGCCTGGAGCAGCATCCTTATGGGGGTGCTGTACTTCGAGGTGTCCAGCTACCTGAACAAACTCACCCGCCATTCCATGCTGCAGCGCCAGCACCTGTTCGCACACATGAGCGGCAAGCAACTGGACGACGCGCTGATTGCCAGCCAGGCCTTCGAAGAGCGCAGCTTTGACGCCTACGGCCTGTTCGATGCCCAACTCAACCCGCTTGGCGGGCGTATTCGCACCCTGCCCTCCGAGCTTGGCCTGGACGGCAAGGTCCATGAGCTCAAACGCTGCCTGGACGCCGACGACCCGCACATGCCACGCGACAGCTGCGATGCCGTGGCGATCAAGGTGCAGGATGGCCGCTGGCTGGTGCTGGTGCGGGACAACGGCTCGTTGTTCGTGGTCACCCGGATCATCCTGCATGCCCTGCTTTGGGGCATCTCCCTGACCCTGATCCCAGGCTTTGCCGGCTGGTACCTGCTGCGGCGCAGACCGCTCAAGCGCATCCGCGCCATTCAGGCCCAGGCCGAACTGATCGTGGCGGGCGACCTCACCCACCGCCTGCCGCTGTCGGCCCGGCGCGACGAGCTGGACATGCTGGCCGCCATCGTCAATGCCATGCTCGACCGCATCGAGCGGTTGATGCATGAGGTCAAGGGTGTGTGCGACAACATCGCCCATGACCTGCGCACGCCACTGACCCGCCTGCGCGCCCAGCTGTACCGTATTCGCCAGCAGAGTGACAGCGATTCGGCGCAGGCCGAGGCACTCGACCAGGCGATAGGTGAAACCGACACACTGATGGCACGCTTTCGCGGCTTGTTGCGTATCAGCGAACTGGAAGACCGTCAGCGCCGTGCCGGCTTCGTTCAGCTCGACCCACATGGGCTGCTGGTGGAACTCCACGACTTCTACCTGCCATTGGCCGAAGATGGCGCTATTCGGCTTGAATTGGACCAGCCCGAACAGTTACCGACGCTGCACGGTGACCGCGAACTGTTGTTCGAGGCGCTGGCCAACCTGGTGGGCAACGGCATCAAGTTCACGCCAGCGGGCGGCTGCGTGCGGGTTTCGGCGACGCAGGATGAACGGGGCCTGCATATCGCCATCGAGGACACTGGGCCGGGCATTCCTGAAGAAGAGCGCACCGCTGTGCTGAAGCGCTTCTATCGCAGCGAGGAAGGCCACCGTCACCCGGGCTTCGGGCTGGGTTTGTCGATCGTGGCGGCGATCGTAGACCTGCATGGGTTCGGATTGGAAATCGGCTCCAGCGAACTGGGCGGGGCCAAGCTGGTGCTGCATTGCCCATTGGCGGGATCGGCGAAGTAGCGGCTGGGAGCAGCACCGAGCAAACGCTTGAACACCGTCGCGAAAGCGCTTGGACTGCTGTACCCAAGCGCTGTCGCAACACGCGTAACCGGCTCACCACTGCCCAGCCGTACCACGGCTGCCAGCAAGCATGCCTGCTGTCGCCATTCGTTAAAACTGATCCCGGTGTGCAGGCGAAACTGGCGGGTGAATGTGCGCCGGCTCATGCTGGCGCGCTCCGCCATCCCGTCGATGCCTGTTTGCAACGAGGGCTCCGCCAGAAACGCCCTGCACGCCCGTGCAAGGCGTGGCTCCTCGGGCATAGGGGCATTGAGTGACACACCCGGCATGCCGGCGATCTCATGAAGCAGCAGCCCCATCAAACACGCATCACGCCCCTGCGCGGGATACTGGGCGGGCACTTCAATAGCCTTCTCAAGCAGCTCGCGCACCAGGGGCGAAACTGCAAAAACCTGACAGTGCTCAGGAAGGCCGACCCGCTGGGCTGACTGCGGGCGAATATAGGCGTTGAGCATGGTGACGGGGCCGCGCATGTGCATAGCGTGCGCAAGCTCGGCAGGCACCCAGATGGCCCGCAATGGCGGCACTGCCCAGGTGCCCGAACCAGTTGCAACCGTGATCACGCCACAGGCGGCGTAGGCAAACTGGCCCCGCCTGTGGCTGTGCATCGGGAACAGTTCGCCATCGGCAAAAGCCCTCCTCGTCACCACCACATCGCAAGCGGTGTCTTCGTATAGCGTGTCATCTGCATGCGTCATGGCCTGATTTTAATGGTATTTGACCTTGAATTGAAAGCGGGCCAAACCAGACCGCGGCATATTGGCTAAGGCGTCAAGGCCCCCTGCCGCGACTTCACAAGGCTGTCAAACAATGCAAAAAAAGCACTTGATCCTCGCCGTGCTGGTCACAGCGCTCTGGGGGATCAACTTCCCGATCACCAAACTGGGCTTGGCCCACGTCGACCCGCTCCTGCTCTCAGGCATCCGCTTTGCGCTCTGCGCCTTACCGTGGGTGTTTTTCGTGAAGCGGCCGAATGTCGCGATCGGCTGGCAGGCTGCTTATGGCTTGATCTTTGGCGTCGCCATGTGGGCGTTGATCAACCTGGGGATTGCCATGGGTGTGCCGCCAGGCAGCGCCTCGTTGCTGATTCAGTTCAGTGCATTCTTTACGCTGGCCTGGGGCTGTTTGCTGTTTCGCGAACCCCTGGCCTGGCCCCAACTGATCAGCATCGTGCTGGCGGCAATCGGCTTGCTTGGCATACTCGCCGCGAGCCCCGGCAAGACAACAACCATCGGTTTGACCCTGGTGATGATCAGCGCACTGGCCTGGAGCATCGGCAACGTCATCATCAAGCTGTCAAAGGTGCGGGAGATATTCGCCTTCGTCGTGTGGGCCAGCCTCTTTGCGCCGGCCCCCTTGCTGTTGTTGACCTGGTGGCTGCACGGCACAAGCCCGTTTGTGGCGCTGGTTACACAAGCGAATACCGTCGTCGCTTGTTCACTGGCGTTTCAGGTGTATGCCGCGACGCACTTCTGCTATTGGGGGTGGAACTGCCTGCTGCGCGAGTACCCGGTGTCGACGGTGGCGCCATTGTCGTTGCTGATTCCGGTGTTCGGCATCGTCAGCTCGGCCGTGATCGTGCATCAGGTTCCGAGCGGATGGGACTGGCTATCGATCGCGTTGATCTTGTTGGCGCTGGCGGTCGGCATGAAGAAAGGGCGTGCGGTGTTGGGAAGAAAAGCGGTTTCTGCTGTTTCGTAGTGTGCCGCAAGGCTTGAAGCCTGGGCCAGGTGTCGTGAAAGGGCTGCCTGGCAGCCCCTTCACAGCGCCGATCAGTCAGCCAGGCGCCAGGTGGTTGCGCCTTTGCTGTCTTCCAGCACCACCCCCATGGCGGTCAACTGGTCGCGGATACGGTCGGACTCGGCCCAGTTCTTGTCAGCCCGTGCCTGCAGCCGCGCCTGGATCAAGCTGTCAACCTCAGCAGCATCCACCTTGCCTTCAGCGCCGGCCCGCAGGAAGTCATCAGCCTCCAACTGCAGCACACCCAGCACATCACCCAGCTCACGCAGGCGACCCGCCAGGCCAGCAGCAGCCTCAAGATCGCTGTCACGCAGGCGGTTGATCTCGCGCACCAGGTCGAACAGCACAGCGCAGGCTTCCGGGGTGCCGAAGTCGTCGTTCATCGCCATGCTGAAGCGCTCGACAAACGCTTCGCCACCTTTGGCCGCCACGCGCGGCAGGCCGCGCAGTGCGTGGTAGAAGCGCTCCAGAGCGCCCTTGGCATCGCGCAGGCTGTCCTCGGAGTAGTTGATGGCACTGCGATAGTGGCTGGCCACCAGCAGGTAACGCACCACCTCCGGGTGGTACTTCTCAAGCACGTCACGGATGGTGAAGAAGTTGTTCAACGACTTGGACATCTTCTCGCCATTGATACGGATCATGCCGCAGTGCATCCAGGCATTGGCGTACTGCTTGCCGGTCGCGGCCTCGCTCTGGGCAATCTCGTTCTCGTGGTGCGGGAACTCCAGGTCGCTGCCACCGCCGTGGATGTCGAAGCTTTCGCCCAGGCAGCAGGTGGACATCACCGAGCACTCGATGTGCCAGCCCGGACGGCCCGGGCCCCACGGCGATTCCCAGCTTGGCTCGCCCGGCTTGACGCCCTTCCACAGCACGAAGTCCAGCGGGTCCTGCTTGGCCTCGTCGACTTCGATGCGCGCACCGATGCGCAGGTCTTCGATCTTCTTGCGCGACAGCTTGCCGTAACCGACGAATTTGCCTACCCGGTAGTACACGTCGCCGTTACCTGGCGCGTAGGCGTAACCTTTGTCGATCAGCGTCTGGATCATCGCGTGCATGCCAGCGATGTGGTCGGTGGCACGCGGCTCCTGATCCGGCGGCAAAATGTTGAGGCGGCGCTCGTCTTCGTGCATCGCGTCGATCATGCGGGCGGTCAGCGCATCGAACGTCTCGCCGTTCTCGTTGGCCCGGTTGATGATCTTGTCGTCAATGTCGGTGATGTTGCGCACATAGGTCAGCTCATAGCCGCTCTTGCGCAGCCAGCGGGTGACCAGGTCGAAGGCCACCATGCTGCGACCATGGCCAAGGTGGCAGTAGTCGTACACGGTCATGCCGCAGACGTACATGCGCACCTTGTTGCCATCGAGCGGCTTGAAGGCTTCCTTGGTTTTGCTCAGCGTGTTGTAGATGTTAAGCACGACGGTTCCTTAGCTGCCCCAGGAGTCACGCAGGGTGACGGTGCGGTTGAACACCGGGCGGCCCGGCTGGCTGTCCTTGAGGTCGGCGCAGAAGTAGCCTTCACGCTCGAACTGGAAGCGGTCTTCAGGCTGCGCCTGACCCAGCGACGGTTCGGCACGGCAGCCAGTCAGCACTTGCAGCGAGTCCGGGTTGATGTTGTCGAGGAAGCTGCCGCCGTCCTCGGTCTTTTCCGGGTTAGGCGAGCGGAACAGGCGGTCGTACAGGCGCACTTCGCATTCGACGCTGCCTGCGGCCGGCACCCAGTGGATCACGCCCTTGACCTTGCGGCCCTCGGGGTTCTTGCCCAAGGTGTCCGGGTCGTACGAGCAGCGCAGCTCGACGATGTTGCCGTCGGCATCCTTGATCGCCTCATCGGCCCGGATCACGTAGCTGCCACGCAGGCGCACTTCACCGGCTGGTTCCAGGCGCTTGTAACCCTTCGGCGGCTCTTCCATGAAGTCGTCGCGGTCGATGTACAGTTCGCGTGCGAACGGCAGTACCCGCACACCCATGTCTTCCTTCGGATGGCGCGGCAGTTCGAGTTGCTCGACCTGGCCTTCTGGGTAGTTGGTAATGACCACTTTCAGCGGGCGCAGCACGCACATGGCGCGTGGCGCGGTTCGGTCGAGGTCGTCACGGATGCTGAATTCGAGCATCGACATGTCGACCACACCGTCGGAACGGTTGGTGCCGATCATTTCGCAGAAGTTGCGAATCGACGCCGGCGTGTAGCCGCGGCGACGGAAGCCGGACAAGGTCGACATGCGCGGGTCGTCCCAGGCATCGACGTGTTTCTCGTCGACCAACTGCTTGAGCTTGCGCTTGGAAGTGATGGTGTAGTTCAGGTTCAGGCGGCTGAACTCGTACTGACGCGGGTGCGCCGGGACCGGCAGGTTGTCCAGGAACCAGTCGTACAGCGGACGATGCCCTTCGAATTCCAGGGTGCAGATCGAGTGGGTGATACCCTCGATGGCGTCCGACTGGCCGTGGGTAAAGTCGTAGTTGGGGTAGATGCACCACTTGTCACCGGTCTGGTGGTGGTGGGCATGACGGATGCGGTAGAGGATCGGGTCGCGCAGGTTCATGTTCGGCGACGCCATGTCGATTTTGGCCCGCAGCACGCGCTCGCCGTCCTTGAACTCGCCGGCCTTCATGCGGGCGAACAGGTCGAGGTTGTCTTCGACGCTGCGCTCGCGGAACGGGCTGTTCTTGCCTGGCTCCTTGAGGTTGCCGCGGTACTCCTTGGCCTGATCAGGGGTCAGGTCGCAGACATAAGCCTTGCCACGCTTGATCAGCTCGACGGCCCAGTCGTGCAACTGGTCGAAGTAATTGGAGGCGTAGCGCACATCGCCGGCCCAGTCGAAGCCCAGCCACTTGACGTCGCTTTGGATGGCGTCGATGTACTCCTGGTCTTCCTTGGCCGGGTTGGTGTCATCGAAACGCAGGTGGCAGACACCACCGAATTCCTTGGCCAGGCCAAAGTTGACGCAGATCGACTTGGCGTGACCGATGTGCAGGTAGCCGTTGGGCTCCGGCGGGAAACGGGTGACGATGCTGCTGTGCTTGCCCGAGTCCAGGTCGGCCTGGATGATCGGCCGCAGGAAGTTCGCAGGGACAGCGGGGGCGCCTTTGGCAGCGGCGTTGGGCGCGTTGTCGGCAGTGGGCTTGCTCATAGGATCCTTGAATGCACGTGTCCGGCCTGGGTAGGCCGATTGAATCAAAGGGCCTATCATAGCCGAAGCAGTCAAGCTGCTGACAGCCGGCCGCTGACAAAGTGGCGCGATTTATCGCAGCAAATTGTCGCGATCCGGCAAAATGGGCCCCGCGTACGTGTGCCGCGGCAGCCCGATCCAGCGTCAGGTGACTGAGCGTGAACCTGCGCAACCTATTTCCGAATGCCCTGTAAGAGCGAATTTCAGCATGTCCAAAGTCAAACTGAGCACCAACCACGGCGACATCGTCCTGCAACTGGACGCCGAAAGCGCCCCTGTGACCGTTGCCAACTTCCTGGCCTACGTTGAAGCCGGCCACTACTCGAACACCGTGTTCCACCGCGTGATCAAGGGCTTCATGATCCAGGGCGGCGGCTTCGAGCCAGGCATGAACGAGAAGAAAGACAAGCGTGCCAGCATCCAGAACGAAGCCGACAACGGCCTTAAGAACGACAAGTACACCATCGCCATGGCCCGTACCATGGAGCCGCACTCCGCCTCGGCGCAGTTCTTCATCAACGCCTCCAACAACGACTTCCTCAACCACACCGCCAAGAACACACAGGGCTGGGGTTACGCCGTGTTCGGCAAAGTGACCGAAGGCCAAGACGTCGTCGACAAGATCGAAGCCGTTTCCACCGGTTCCAAATCCGGCCACCAGGACGTGCCTAAAGAAGACGTGATCATCGAGAAAGCCGAGATCGTCTGAGTGATACTGCTGATCTCTGATCTGCACCTGCAAGAAGAACGCCCGGATATCACCCGGGCGTTTCTTGATCTGCTCGACGGCCGTGCGCGTCACGCCAAGGCCCTGTACATCCTTGGCGATTTCTTCGAAGCCTGGATCGGCGACGATGCCATGACGCCCTTCCAACAATCGATTTGCCAAGCCATGCGCCAGTTGAGCGACAGCGGTACGGCGATCTACCTGATGCACGGCAACCGTGATTTCCTGATTGGTCAGGATTTCTGCGATGCCGCCGGCTGCACCTTGCTGGCTGACCCGAGCGTGATCGAACTGGGCGGTGAGCAGGTATTGCTGATGCACGGCGACACACTGTGCACCCGGGACCTGGCCTACATGAAGCTGCGTCGTTACTTGCGCAACCCGTTGAGCCTGTGGATTTTGCGGCACCTGCCGCTGTCTTCGAGGCACAAGCTGGCGCGCAAGCTGCGCAGCGAAAGCCGCTCGCAGACCCGCATGAAGGCCACCGAGATCGTCGACGTCACGCCAGAGGAAGTGCCTAAGGTGATGGCGGCGCACGGTGTCAGGACGTTGGTGCATGGCCATACCCACCGGCCGGCGATTCACAAGCTGGTGGTGAACGGCCAGCCCGCACGGCGCATCGTGCTGGGGGACTGGGACCGCCGAGGTTGGACCCTGCAGGTTGACGAGCAGGGTTTTCAACTGGCGCCGTTCGAGTTTTCTGCAAACGGATGACAACCGGCTTGTAGGAGCGCCCGGCGAGGCCGCTCCTACGACAACCGCCTCGGACAGAGGCTCAATGCTGAGCCACTGCCCCTTTATCCCCCTCACTGATCACATATTCACGATACTCGGGGTCCGCCTTGATCTGCGCCTCGGTAAACGGAATCACTGCCAGCTGCTTGGCCGAGAAAGCCTTGGTCTGGTCATGGGCATGCGCCGAACCCGCCTCGCTCGACTGGGAGAACGCCAGCAGCCCCCGAGCCTGTGGGCCCTGATCGGTGAAGCTGACCAGTTGCAGGTAGCTGGTACCACTGACCACCAGGCGCTTGCCCGGCCCATGCGGCACGCTGTGGATCGCGTTATAGACCCCAAGCCCCTGCGGGCCACCCGGTACAGGCGTACCGTCAAGAGCCTGCTGCACCTGCCCCCACTGGCTGTCGCGCCCTACTCCGCTTTTACCCACCTGTTGCAAGGACGCCAAGGCCGCCTCGCGCAACAGCTTGCGCACCGCCGCCTGTTCGACCGCCAGGCCGCGCGGCGTGTGCTGCGGGTCCGCCGGGTCGAAGGCCACCCGCCAGCTTTCAGGGTGGGCCGCCAGGGCATTGAACATGTTCTCGAAATGCACCAGGCCAATGCCGCTGTCCAGGTCTGCCTTGCCGTTCCAGGCCAACAGGCTGTCACACACTGGCTGCAGGTCCGCTTCGGCTCCTTTGCACCACGCCAGCAGGTCCGGCAGCAGCAAGCTTGCGAGGTAGACTTCATCGTCCGTGACCATGCGCTGCAGGTCGTCGACGCCAAGCTTGGCGCTACCTTGCAGGCGGTTCAGGGCAAAACGCCCGCGCATGCCCAGCGGCTGGTCGTTGCGGCTGACCAGCGGTGAAAAACCGGTCAAGGGCTGCGCGGGGTTGGCCATCCAGGCGGGGTCGTTGGAATTCTGCACAAAGTCCTTGCGCTCAAGGCTGGGCAGCAATCGCGCCGGGAAGATCCCGGGCTGCGCGGCCTGCGCATCGACCTTCCACGCACAGCCACTGCGCGAGCCATCCAGCACCACCAGGCGCCCTGAGGCCTTCGGGTAGCTGCAGGTGCTCAGCAGTTGCTGGTCGACATAGGGCACCACCGACTGGTTCAGGTACAGCGCTTGGCCGCCTTCATCCACGGCAAGCGTGTTGACCCAAGGGATGCCCTGCAACTGCTCCACCGAGCCCTTCAGCGCGTCCAGGCTGTCGGCCCGGTTGATGCGGTACCACTGCTGCAGCACCCGGGTATTGTCCAGGTTGGCGTCGCGCAGGCTGTAAGCGGCTTGCGCGTCCCAGTCCAGGCGCCCTGGCCACTGCACCACGGGCCCGAACTTCGAGCTATAGACTTGACGTTCGACCTGGTTCAAGGTGCCATCCTCGGCCTTGACCGTGACGCTCACAGCTTGGCGCATCAACGGCAGCGACTTGCCGTCGAGCAGGTAGCGGGTCGGGTCCTTCGGATCGAGCTGAAGACGGTAGAGCGTGAAATGGTTCGACGTGTCGACCGTGTGCGTCCAGGCCAGGTGGTGGTTGAAACCGATGTTCACCACCGGCAAGCCTGGCAATGCAGCCCCCATCACGTCCAGCTGGCCCGGTATGGTCAGTTGCATTTGATAAAAGCGCATACCGCCCATCCACGGGAAATGCGGGTTGGCCAGCAACAGGCCACGGCCGTTGGCCGAGCGCTGCGACCCGACGGCCACCGCGTTGCTGCCTCGTTCCGAAGCGAAACGCGCCTGCCGAGCCAGCGCCGTGGCAAAACCGGCCGCCGCACGTTGGCTGGTCAGCGAAGGTGGCTGCGCCCCTGCCAACGCCTCGACGAACTGGCCGACACCCCCTTCAGCCAACAGCCGGCGGGTCAACTTGACCAGGTCCTGGCTGGTGATCGACCGCACCCACTCCCCAGTTCCGCACTCTGGCGGCAACCCTTGGCTGCGGCGCTCGGCCAGGGCGCGGTTGAAGCCACCTGCATAGCCGTCCAGCAGGTCACGCACCGGCGCTGGCTGAGCGTTTAGAAACGCACCCACGGCAGTCGGCGTGTTGAGCCAGGTGAAAAACAGGTCACTGGCCAGGTTGTCGCGTTGCTCGAAGGTCTTGGCCTTGGCACCAAAATAGCGCGACCGCTCGCCGCTCACCGTCAGCACCTCGTTGGCCAGCAGGCACAGGTTGTCCTGGGCATACGCATAACCAATGCCATACCCCAGGCCGCGCTCATCCTTGGCCACGATGTGCGGTACCCCGAAGCTGGTACGGCGGATCTGCGCGCTGGCATCGGCGCTGGCGGGCTGCGCTTGCGCGGCAATGCTGAAGGCGACCAGGGCTGCGGCCAAGCTGGCACGGGTCATGGGACGCGAAATTGAGAACACGGGCACACCTCGGATTCAGGGGTCATCCCGATCAGACGAATGGCTGAATGAAAATTTTACGTATTACAACGATGTAGAACGTCTTGAACAACAACAGGCAATTTTTTTTCGAGCGGGCTGCAGATTTTCCGTTCTCATTCGTCCTAGTAAGTGAGGCAACCACATTTCGGGTTAGTCCACGAAAAGGAGCATTCACATGTACAACCCGCAACCCTCAATGCAGGCCGGGCACACCCCGGGGAAGGCGCCCAAAGGACAGGACGCTTTCGTCGAGGAACGTGTTGGTAATGAACAGATTCGCGAGCTGCTGCGCACCTTTGGCCTGCGCACCAGCCTCATTCGGCTCAAAGTGATCGATGCCCTGCACGTGGCAGACCGCAATGGCCGCAGCATCGGCGTGCGTGGTGTGCACGCGCAACTGGAACAACTGGATATCCCGCTGTCGTTCCTCAGTGTGCGTGAAGTACTCAAGCGGCTGTGCGCCGAAGGCGTCATCAACCTGGGCAGCGACAAATGCTACAGCCTCAACCCCCAGGCCCGCGCCGTGCTGGATCAAACCGCCCCGCGCTGAGCGTATGGCCGGCCACAACTGGCCGGCCCGCACAGCTCAGCGCTTGACTTTGCGCCGCAGAATGCCGTTTATCACGACCACGACCACGGCAATGGCGATCGCCAGCATCTGGAAGGTCTGCTCACTGATCGTGCCTTGCTTTTGCAGGTGGGACAGGCCCAGCATTAGGCCCAGTACCACCAGGATGATCAGAAGTGAATATTTGAGGCGCTGCACGTGTGTCATTCAAAGTTCCTTGCAACATCAGGGGCAAATGGCTCGCAACGAGCCGCGGCAATGATACAACGCTCACCCGCACCAGCGCTGCATTTCCTGCTTAGCGTGGTGCCGTTCGCCTGAAAGCATGGGTCCTTATCGCCCGTGCCGGAGGCACCATGTACAGATCCATGCTGTTCGCATCCCTTGCCCTGACTTACCTCCCTGTCTACGCGCTGGACACTCGCCAGGCGCCCGCCGAGCAGTTGTTCAAGCTAGGCAGCGAACTGGCCGCCAACGCCGGCTCCAGCCAATGGCAGCAACTCTGGCAGCGCGCTCGCGAAGCCGGCTACCTGCAAGCCCACACCGGTCAGGTTCATTTCACCGTGCCTGCATCGCTGCTGCCAGAGCTGGCCCGCCAGACTTTGGCGCAGGCCGATCAGGTTTACCCCGTGCAGCAGACCCGAGCACTTTATCGCCGTGACTTTCCTGATCGCACTGTAGGAAAGCGCGACGAGCATGCGTTCAGTGCTCTGTGCCTGCTGGTCGACTGGCGCGCCCTGCCACAGGGCATGAGCACAACCCCCAAGGCCTACTTGAAAAGTGCCAGCCTGTTGAGCAGCTATCCGTGCGACTGAGGGTCCCCGCCCCCAACTTGCAAGCTATGAAGTGCGACAACGGAAAATCAACAGCTGCGGCGAGTAGTTGAAGCAGTGTCCTACAACAAGCGAAATCGCTGCCTGCAAACCGTGCTCACCGAGGCTACAAACCCCAGCCTAAATACCGCCTAGCGACGCGCCCTGGCTCTACCTGAGAATCCAGTCACACCTTCGACATATCGCCGCGGGTGATTGCTTACCGCATCGCAACCCTGAACGAAGGAGCGTCGCATGGAGTTACCAGACCTCACCTGCATAGACATCAGCCATTTGCCGCATTCATTGCAAGCGCTGATCGACTGCATCGGTATCGAAAACGCTTTCCAGCTGACCTGCGCCTATGGCGGCAGACCCAAATACATCCCCAAGCACCGCGAGCGGACCAAGCTTGCCGATGTACTCCCGGCCGAGGCGCTCGATGCGCTGATCAAACGCTTCGCCGGCGTAGCCCTGGAAATCCCCAAGGCCGATCACTTCATGCGCCAGCTGCGCAACCTGCAGATCCAGAAAGAAAGCGCCGATGGTTTGTCACGCAGCTTGCTGGCCGACAAATACGGCTTGAGCCTGCGCCAGATCGGCAATATCCGCCGCCAGGAACCTTGCGTTCGCTAGCCAATGAGCAACGAGGTCGTTACTGACGACCCTTCATGCACCCCACTAAAAAGAGAATCCAGCTATGTCGATAGACTCTAGCCTCATCGGATCCGTCATCAATGCCTTGCCGATGGACCGTATGATTGCAGGCCCCCTGCAAGCGATGGTCCAAGCGCAGGTCACCGCCAGCAAGTCCTATGCAGACTTCCTGATGCAAGTCTGCGTTCAGGAAGGCAAGGCCGTCGCGATCCAGTTCGACTATGACGAAACCATCGTCGATGAACAGGGCGAGTACCAAGGCGTCGTCAGCAAAACGATGAAAGTGCCGCTGGTGGCAGCGATCACCCACCCGAACATCTCCATCGAAGAAGGCAATGTCGAGTTCGAACTGACCATCAATCAGATGTCGGAAGATGTAACCGACAAGAACATGGCCGCAGAAGCCACCGGGTCGCTTGGCTGGGGGCCATTCAGCCTCAACGTCAAGGGCAGCATCAGCCACAAGTCCACGCAAACCCGCAAGACCGATACCCGCGCCCGCTACGCGTTCAACACTACCTTGAAGCGGCAGGACCCGCCCGAAGCAATGATGAGGGTCATCGACTTCCTGACCGAAGCCGCAACCAAACCCACCATCGTCAAGAGCGCGACGCTTGATAGCCCAGACGCTATCTCGCAGGCCGACAGGTTGAAAGGCCCCACGGCAGGCACCCATCCGCAGGCCCCTGGCAAACAACCAGCTGACGGTGAAACCCCGCCAACAAATTGAAGCTGGCAAGAATCGCCCCCTCGCAGCAGGGGGCACCACCCCACCCAGGAGCCGAATGATTGGACAAGTCCCTAGCCCCCATGACTTCCATCGACCTGCGCGAGATCACGCGGGGCCTGCAAGAAGCCGCCAGTGCCACCAACAGCCTGATTGCACAACAGTACATCAACCTGTTCGATCAGTTCTTCGACTGTGACACCGAAGCACTGGGCGCCCCGATGAAGGCCAAGATGGTCGAAGTGGCCATGGATGAACAGCACATCATGCGCGTGCCCTTGTTTGCGCTGGTATCACCCAAGGGCCTGGCCCTGGAACGCATGCAGGTCGACTTGTCGGTTCGGGTCAAGGGCACCGAGGCGCAAGAAGCATTGCTGACCGCCAGCGAGCACACTGCGGCCAGCTTCAAGGTCACCATTGGCGGCCAAGGCCGTCAGGGCGAAAGTCGCGACCCCGACGAGGTACAGATCCGCATGCAGTTTCAGGCCAGCGAGCCGCCTGAAGCGCTGAACCGGCTGATCGAGGAATACACCAGCCTGATCACACCGGTACGCATACCCAGGTCCAGTCCCCCACCCCTCTCCGGCTCCAATGAATTCATCGAAGCGGCCACGGTCCGTTGCTGACCGCGGCGATCAGAAGTCCCGCTTGTAGAAGATATCCAGCGAGCTGGCCAACCCGCTTGCCGCCTCGAGGTAGACCCTCCGGCTCAACTTGTAGCGCAACGCGATGGTGTTGGCAGGCTCGAACACCCCTACCCCGTAACGCAGGCTCAGTTTCTCGGTCAGGTTGCCGCTGGCGACCACGCTAGTGGTGTTGCCCGAACCTTCGGTATCCAGCTGGAAATCATCGATGCCCAGGCTCGACGCCAGGCTCCCGGTGATACCGGCACTGCCGGCAAGCCCCAGGCCCAACGCTGCTTCGGCAAGCATGTTGTTGTCTTCACCCGATGTGCCCAACGGGCGCCCCAGCACCAGGTACGACAGCGCCTGCTCCTGGCTCATGGCGGGTTCGGAAAACACCTGCGTGGTCGGTTGCTCGGCACTGCCACTCAAACGGATACCGGCAATCACATCATCGACCTTGCGAATGGCCTCGATGTCCAGATACGGCTGATCAATCGGGCCAGCGAACAGCAGCCGCGCCCGGCGAATGGTCAGGCGCTGCCCATAGGCACGGTAACGGCCATCGGCCAAACTCAACTCACCCCGGGTATCGAGGTTGTCGCCGATGTGCACATGGCCGAGCAGGTTGGCAGTGAGGCCAAAACCACTGAACGACAGCTTGTCTCGCCCAACCTCGACATCGATGTCCATCGCCATTGCCAGGGGCTGTTTACCCTCTTCGGTCTGATGGCCGATGATCACCGTGTCATCGGACACTTTCACGGTCGATGGCGGAAGTTCGCGTACCGTGATCTTGCCTTTTGGCACTTGGACCTTGCCCGTCACTGCCAGCTTGTCGTCGATCAGGCGCAGGTTCAGGTCGGGGGCGACTTCCAGGGTCGCGTAGGGCTCCACCGTCACCGGCAATTGCTGCCCCTGCAAACGCAGGTCCATGCCCAGCGCCTGGCCCCAGGTCAGGTTACCGGTCAGTTGGCCGCGCCCTGCTTCGCCACTGCGCCAGTTGCCATTGAGCTGAACCTGCTCGCCCGCAATGGTTGCCTGCAATGACAAGTCTTGCAGGCTTAGCGGCAACTCGGCGCCGCTGACCTCGCCACCGCTCAACACCAGGTTGCCGTTGACCTGTGGCGCAAGCAAGGTGCCCGACAAACGACCGCTGCCATTGAGTTGCCCGGTCAGGCGCTCGACCATGGGCACAAATGGGCGGGCCACCGACAGGTCCAGGCCCGTCAGGCTGAAATCACCCGACAGCGTTTTATTCTTGCCCAGTGGGTCAATGCGGGTATTCAAGCTCAGTTCACCCAGGCGCTCGCCGCGAAATGCCAAGCGGGCATCGATACGTCGTGGCGCCAGGGTGCTGTCCAGACGCAAGGCCTGATAAGGGAAGTCGACCCAGCGGTCCTTGTCACGCACCCGCAGGGTGCCGCCACTGGCGTCGACTACGATGCTGCCCTTTGGGCCACTGGCCGGCACATCGAGGTTGACGTCGGCGTTCAGCAGGCCTTGCCAGGCAAAATCTTTTGGCAGCCACTGGGCCAGGCTGTCCAGGGGGAACTGCTTGAGGTGATAACGCAGGCGTGGCTCCGGTGCCAGGCGCTGGTCTTCACCGCACAGGCTGGCTTGACCGGAACGCCAGCAATGGGCGCCGAAATCCAGCTGGCCGCTGGCCAAGCGCTGCAAGCGTGCCGGAGCCTGCAACTGCCAGTCCTGGCCACCGGCCTGGATCCGCCCACTGGCCAACCGACCACGCCAATCGCCCTTGTTCAACTGGCCGTCCAGGCCAAGGGCAAGTTTGAGCTGCGGGCCGTCGAGCGCCAGCGTCAGGGCCTGCTGGCGAATGTCACCTTTGCCATTGGCCTGCAAAGTGCCCAGTGCCGTGTCACCCAGGTGTATGCCGCCCGCCTTGAGCTCGATCACACCACGCTGGGCGTTATCCAGCCGGGCGTCGAGGTCCAGTCGCTGAATACGGTTCTCGGCCTGCGCCAGTTGCTGGCCCTGCAGGGTGAGCGTGCCCTGGGGCGCTTGCAAGGTGCCAGCAATGTCCAGCCGGCCTTTGACTTGCCCCTGCAGCCTCGGCCATAGCTGGCCCAGGCGCGGCAGGTCGAGATCCACCCGCCCCGCCAACCGCTGTTGCAAGCTGCCACTGCCATTGATGCGGTTGTCACCCAACTGAATCGCCAGGGCGCCGAGGGTCCAGCTCTGCCCTGCCCCTTGCGCTTCGACCTTGAGCACCGCCGGCTGACCGCGCAGGCGGCCTTTGAGGTCGAGCTGGGCATTGAGCTTAAGCTCGTCACCCTTCATTTCACCTTTGCTGCGCAAAGGCCCGGCCAGGGTACCCGGCAGTTCAGCAAGCCAGTACGCAGGGTCCAGCGCCGAAAGCTGCATATCGACATCCCACGCCAGGGCATCGGCGAAGCGCACCGCGACACTGCCGGCGGCCTTGCCCTGCCCTGCGGTGAGCGCCAGCTGCGGCAGCTTCACCTGGGCCAGGTCACCCTCGAACGGGCTGGCCAGCGTGAAGGCACCCGCCGGGCCGTCAAGGTCGCCATTGAAGGTGCCCTGGTAGTTGCCATCGCGGTAGCGAACCTGGGCGTTGAAGCGCTTGAGCGTGACGTCGGGCGGCGTTTCCAGTGGGTACAGGCGCAGCCATGGGAAATCCAGCCATTCGAGCTGGGCATCGGCGCTCAGGCCCTGTTGCCAGTCGGCACTGGCCTGTAGCTTGAGCCGCTGGCTATCGCTGGCGCTGAGGTCAAGGGCATCGAGCTTGGCACCCTTGCTGTCGACCCGCCCGGACAAGGCCAAGGCGATCGGCGACTGTTCAGCGGGCAAACTGGCCGAACCCGACAGTGAATAACCCTTGAGCAGATCGCCCTTGGCGTTGAGTTCGAGCTGCTTGAACTGCAGGGTATCTGGCAACGAAGCAGTCGGTTTGAACGCCTCGGAGCGGATCTGCAGCGTTGCTGGCAGGTGTTCCGCCAACGCCTGCAACTCACCGCTCAAGCGTGCATCGAGGTAACCCGAGCTGGTGCCTTCGAGCGTGAGGGTTTTCTGCAGCTCGCCTTTGGCTGCCAGTGCCAGCTGCCAGCTATTGCCCTCCACCGAGGGCAGTTGAACCTGCCCCTGCAATTGCACAGGCCAGTCGCCTTCAGGCTGCAAGTCACCTTGCAGGTCCAGGCGCAGGTCGTCCCGTTGCAGTTGCAGGCTATCGATGCGCATTCCGGTCCGGGTCCAGTGCGCCACCAGTTGCAGATCACCGAGCAGGTCGCTGCCGTCCAGGCGCAACTGGCCGACCTTGACCTCACCCAGTTCGATGTCAACCGGCAAACGCAAGGCCGGGAGCTGCAAAGGGCCACTGTCGACTGGCGTTTCACTCGGCGCAAACGCCATGTCGATGCGCTGGGCATGCAACTGCTCGATACACAAGGTGCCACGCAACAGGCACGCGGGCGACCAAGCCAACAGAGGCGCCTGTACTTCGACTCGGTTACCGCCGTCGACCCAGCTCAGCCGACTGGCTTGCCACGTGCCGGCCAGTCGCCCCGTGAAATCAGCAACCTCAAGCCCCGGCACCTTTGCCAACGCCCAGCGGCTGCCGCTTTCGGTACCTACCAGCATGCCAAGCGCCAGGCCCACGGCCAATACCAGGCCGAGTAGACCCAGCAGAATGAATTTGAACACACGTGTCACAGCTCAGGCCCCATGGAGAAGTGCAAGCGGATACCACCCTCGTCATCGAGTGCCTTGGCCAGGTCCAGGCGCAGCGGCCCGACCGGTGAAACCCAACGCACGCCAATACCTACCCCAGTCTTGAGGCTGGGCAGCTCGAGCGTGTTGAACGAGTTGCCTTGATCGACGAAGGTCGCCACCCGCCACTTCTCAGTCACCGAATATTGATACTCGACGCTGCCTGCCACCAGGTAGCGCCCACCAATGCGGTCGCCATCACTGTTTTTCGGCGACAGGGTCTGGTAGTCATAGCCGCGCACGCTCTGGTCACCACCGGCGAAGAAGCGCAGCGAAGGCGGGATGTTGTTCTTGTAACCGTTGGTGGCGCTGCCGCCGAACTGCACCCGGCCGAGGAAGCGATGGTTGTGGCCAAGCGTGGTCAGGCCTTTGAGCAATACGTTGCCGTGCAGCAGGTTGGTGTCGGAAACCAGCCCTTCCTTGGCCACCTGTGTATCGAACTGCAAGCGGTAGCCGTTGTGTGGGTCGATACGGTTGTCGCTGCGCAGGTACGAAAAGCTCACACCCGGCATCAGCAGGTTGCTCAGCCCCGAGTCATCGCCCAGGCGGTATTCCTCACGCTGGTATTTGAGCGAGATGACCCGCTGCCAGCCACTGGGCAACTTGCTGTGCCATTCCGGGCCAACCGTCAGCAGCTTGCTGAGGGTGTCGGTACCGGCGATTTCCTCGTTCTGGTAACCACCAGCAAAGCGCAACTTGTCGGTCAGCGGCGGGTCCAGCGGGATGTCGTACCACAGGCCGACGTTCTGCCGGGGGGCCGACAGCTCGGTTTCCCAGCCATAGCTGTGGCCTTGGGGGTTGACCCAGTGCCGCGTCCAGTTGGCCTTGCCGCGTGGCCCGACGTCGGTCGAGAAGCCCAGGCCCAGGCCCATGGTGCGGGGTTTGCGGGTTTCCAGGCGGACATCCACGGGGATGTCCTCACCTACGGCAGCGGTCGGCGCGGCATCTACCCGCACGCCTTCGAAGTAGCCACTTGATTGCAGGTCGTTGTTGAGCTCGGCGATCAGCTCGGAATCGTAGGGTGTGCCGGGTTTGAACGAGACCATGCGCTGCAGCAGGTCATCATCGAGGGGGGTGTCACCCCCGAACTTGACTGCGCCCAGGCGATAGCGAGGGCCGCTTTGGTAGACCAGTTCGATGTCGGCCACACCGGCCTGGGGGTCGACCGCCAGGCGCTGGCGGCTGAAGCGGCCGGCGAAGAACCCATAGCGCGAGGCCTGATTCTGGATCAGCCGCTTGGCATCCTCATACAGGCCGTGGTTGAGCTGCTCGCCAGCGCGCAACGCCTTGCTGTCGGGCACCCGGAACACCTTCATTTCACTGGCAGGGCCTTCGATACGCACGGTCACGTCGCGCAGCCTTACCGGCTCTCCCGGCGCGATCTGGATGATCAGTTGCGCGGGTTGCTCGGCCTTGGTCGGAGGCTTGACCTCGGTTTCGATCTGGGCCTGATAGTAGCCAAGTGCCTGCGCTGCTTTGCGCGCCTGCTCCTCGGCCCCGCGGCTGAAGCGCAATAGCGCTTCTTCGTCGCGGTCGCCAAGGTTGCCAATATAGCCTTCGACATTGGCCTTGAGCGCTTTGTTGGCGGGCTTTACCTTCACCAACAACTCGCTCTGGCCCCATGCTGCAAAACTGGCGACCCAGAAAACCAGGCCCCAGGTCAATCTTCCTGAATACGTCATGCGGCGCATGCTACCAGAGCCGGGAGCTCAAGGGAGCCGTCTGGCGGCCTGTCAGGCAAAAGCAGGATTCGAAGAGACCGGGTTGGGGTGAAAAAATACCCGCTCGCGGATAGGCCCTACAGCAACCTCGCCAATTTCCTCATAGCCCTGACGCTGATAGAACGCGAGGTAGTGCTCATTGCCGGTGTCCAGCACCACGCCCTGGGTGCTCGGGTCTTCTGCGCACCAGTCATGCACAGCCTGTAACAATTGCTCGCCGTACTGGCGCCCCTGAAACTGTGGATGCACCCCCAGCAACGGCAACATGTGCACCTGGTCTGTGGGCAGGCAACTGGCCAATGCCGCCTGGTAATCCATATAGCGCCGTGTGCATCGCAGGCCAGTACCCAGCATCATGCGCAAACGCCAGGCCCAGCTGTCGACCACCCCCAGCCTGCGCAGCGGCGGCACGATCAGGGCCACGGCAATCAGGCGGTCATCCACCAACAGGCCGATTGCAGGCAATTGCAGATAGAAATGCTGGCGTACCCATTCACGCACCATCACGCGCAAACGCCGCTCATAGCCTGGGCGCTGCGCTTCAAAAATGTAGGCGAACGTAGGCTCGTGGCGGTAGGCGTTGTACAGCAGCGAACGTGCCTCGCGACTGTAACCATCGTCGAGCTGGCAGATACGGGCCGGGGTGGCAGTGGTGTCGGGCATTGCGGGCAGTCCTCCTGGAATGGGCTTACAGTGCCTTGGAGGGGCGCCACCGCGCATCGTTCACCCCCTACAGCACGTTAGCAGCAGCACCCGCAACCCGCCATGCTGGTGATGACGCGCGATGTCGGCTAGCATCGCGGCTTTTGCCAGGATTGTCTTTCCATGAAGATCGTCTGTTTCAACATCAACGGCCTGCGTGCCCGCCCGCATCAGCTGGCGGCCTTGATCGACAAGCACCAGCCGGACGTGATCGGCCTGCAGGAAACCAAGGTCAGTGACGATCAGTTCCCGCTGGCCGATGTCCAGGCGCTGGGTTACCACGTGCACTACCACGGCCAGAAGGGTCACTACGGCGTTGCCTTGCTGTCGCGCCAGGCCCCCCTGAGCCTGCACAAGGGCTTTGCCACCGATGAAGAAGACGCCCAGCGCCGTTTCATCTGGGGCACCTTCGCCGATACCGATGGCAACCCGGTCACCATCATGAACGGCTACTTCCCCCAGGGTGAAAGCCGCGACCACCCCACCAAGTTCCCGGCCAAGCAGCGCTTCTACAGTGACCTGCAGGCGTTGCTCGAAGGTCAGTTCCGCAATGACCAGCCGGTGCTGGTGATGGGCGACATGAACATCTCGCCCCAGGACTGCGACATCGGCATCGGCCCGGACAATGCCAAACGCTGGCTCAAGACTGGCAAATGCAGCTTCCTGCCCGAAGAGCGCGAGTGGATGGAGCGCCTCAAGGGCTGGGGATTGGTCGACAGCTTCCGCCACCTGTACCCTGAAGTGGCCGACCGCTTCAGTTGGTTCGATTACCGTAGCCGTGGTTTCGAGGACGATCCAAAACGTGGCCTGCGCATCGACCTGATCATGGCCTCGCAGCACCTGGTGCCGCGGATCAAGGCAGCGGGCGTGGACTATGAACTGCGTGGGATGGAAAAGCCGTCAGACCATGCGCCGATCTGGCTGGAGTTGAGCTGATCGAGGCTGGGTGTAGGCGGTAGATGTGCAGCGCCTGGGAGATCGAGCGCCGCGCCGGTGGCGCTCGATCTCATAAACGCTGAAAATCCACCGCCCTGCACCTGCCGCCCTACAACCCCAACCGCAACGCCGCCCCCACCCCCGCCCCACGCGTATCGTCCGCCGCGCTGACCAGCGCAAAGTTGTAAGCCCCATGTGACCAATACCGCGCCTCCAGCTGCCCATCAACCCGCTGCCCATCAGGCATGCGTTGGTAATGCTCGCTGGGCGAGCGCATGAACAGGCTGATCCGTTCACCCTTGCCATCCTGAAACACCAACAATGCTGCCGGCCCCTGCTCGTTGCTGAGCAATCGCGCGCCCACCGGCCGGAATCCGTAACCCGCCAGATCCGGCAACTGCCCTACGCGGTTGAAGTGACGTCCCAGCCATTCACGCAATTGGGTCGGGTCGCTGGCCTGGATATCCAGCGCCTCACTGCCGGCAAACAACCGATGAGCCTGGACCGCATCGGCCATCGGCAGATCGACCCTTGCCAGCGTGGCATCCCGCACCTGCCAGCCGCCCATCCCCCCCACGCCGAGCGCCAGCAGCAACACCGCCGCCGACGCCCAGCGCCGTTGACGACGCTGGCGCAGCCGCAGGCGCAGCTGGCCCAGGTCGAGTTGCGCAGCCCCTGGTTGTTCACCCAGGCCGGCCAATGCCGCACGCAGGCGGCGGGCATCACTGCGCCACGCCTCGACCCTGGCCGCTTGCTGCGGGTTGGCCGTAAGCCAGGCCTGCACTTCGGCCCGACGACCCGGCGCCAGGCGCTCATCGACATAAGCATGCAATTCGTCTTCGCTGGGGATCAGGCGCGTCATTTCAGTCTCCGCAAGGCCGGGGGTTGAGGGTTGCCCTCGGTCAGTTCGCGCAAGGCATTGCGGGCGCGCGACAGGCGCGACATCACAGTACCGATAGGGATGCCCAAAGCCTGGGCGGCCTCCTTGTAACTCAAGCCTTCGATGCTCACCAGCAACAGCAAGGCACGCTGCTCGGCAGACAACCGGGCAAATGCCTGCAGGTCGGCCTGGGCCAGGACGATGGCCTCGATATTGCCGCCGACCGGCTCGCTTTCCACCTCGGCACGGCCAAACCAGGACAGCCAACGGGCATGCAGGCGGTCGCGACGCTTGCCGTCGAGAAACAGCCGGTAAAGGATGGTGAACAGCCAGGCGCGCAGCGCCTCTGCCTCGCGTTGCTGGCCATGGCGGCTCAAGGCGCGCTCGACGGTGGCTTGCACCAGGTCGTCGGCGCTGCCGGGTTCGCGCGTCAACCACAAGGCAAAGCGGCGCAGACGTGCAAGCAGCTCGCGCCATTGGTGTTCGTCCAGATCGTGCATGGCAAATGTCCCGGCCTCTGGGGTTGTCAGTGTATGGGGCAGACGCCCGGCAACAAAATCTATTCCCTCCCAGGGAATAAGTTTTGCCCTGCCCCGTCGTACCGGCATCTTCACTGAACCGGACGACAACCATGAACTCACCCTTGCACGGCCCCGCCAAGGTCCTGCGCCTGGCCGCCATCGGCGCTGTGATGCTGGCAGCGGGCGTTGGCTTTGCCTATGCCGCAGGCTGGATCGGCGCAGCCAAGCTGACGCCGCAGCGCATCATCGACACCTTCGAAGCCCAGGCCGGGCACTACCCGGGCTACCGCAAGAACCACGCCAAAGGCCTGTGCGTCAGCGGCTACTTCCAGGCCAGCGGGCAGGCTGCCAGCCTGTCCACGGCGCGGGTGTTCAGTCAGGCACGGGTGCCGGTGATCGGCCGCTTCGCCATCGGTGGCGCCAACCCTTATGCGCCAGACACCGCCATCCCGGTGCGCAGCCTGGCGCTTCAGTTGAGCAGCGACGACGGGCAGGTTTGGCGTACCGGCATGAACAACCCGCCCGTGCTGGCGGTGAGCACACCGCAAGCCTTCTATGAACAGGTGCTAGCGAGCACGCCAGACCCTGCCACCGGCAAACCGGACCCAGCCAGGCAGCAGGCGTTCTTCGCTGCTCACCCTGAAAGCGCGGCGTTCCGCCAGTGGGCCGCGAGCTACAAGCCAAGCAACAGCTTTGCCAGCACCCAGTACCACAGCATCAATGCCTTTCGCCTGATCGACGCCGCCGGGGCAGCCCAGCCAGTGCGCTGGCAACTGGAGCCGCAGACGGCGTTTACGGCGCTGCCAGGGCAGGTGGACGACAAACTGTTCCTGCAGCATGACCTGCAACAGCGCCTGGCCCAAGGGCCGCTGCGCTGGACCCTGCGCCTGGTCCTGGCCGAGCCCGGTGACGCCGTGGACGACCCCGCCAGCCCCTGGCCTGCACAGCGGCGCAGCGTGGACGCCGGCACGCTCGTGCTCGAACAGGTGGACGCTGCTGAACAAGGCGCTTGCCGAGACCTGAACTTCGACCCGCTGATCCTGCCGCATGGCATCGAAGCGTCCGCCGACCCGATCCTCGCCGCCCGTTCGGCCGCGTATTCGGAATCGTTCAACCGCCGCAGCCGCGAATCGCTCGGCACCGGAGCCCGCCCATGAAACCCGAAGCCTTCCATCCCCTCGCTCGCCTGCTGCACTGGCTGATGGCCGTGCTGATCGTGGCCATGCTGTTCATCGGCGTGAGCATGGTCAGCGACCTGTCACTGCGCCATCCATTGCTGATCGAGCTGCACAAGGCAACGGGCCTGGCCTTGCTGGTACTGGTGCTGCTGCGTATTGCCCTGCGCTTGACGCTGCCTCACCCACCGCTGCCACGCAACCTGCCAACGCTGCAACGGCTCGCCGCCGGGGCCTCGCACCTGGTGCTCTATGCCTTGATGCTGGCCATGCCCCTGCTGGGTTGGGCGATGCTTTCGGCCGGCGGTTATCCGCGGCCCCTGCAGTTGCCTGCGATCGCCCCGCATGACCTTCAGCTGTATGCCGTGCTGCGCCAAGCCCACGGCTGGGCCGGCTACCTGCTGTTCGCGACGGTTGTACTGCACCTGGGCGCAGCCCTGATGCATGCCTTGGTGCGTCGCGACGGCGTCTTGCGTAGCATGTGGCCTGGCCCCCTGCGTCGCAGCGACTGAGCCGAAGCGGTCCGGGGCGTTCGACATTCGATAATAATTCTTATTAAGATCGGCGTAATTTTCGCTAAAAACTCTGGACTGCCCTATGAACGTCGCAAAGGATCCTGCCACTCTCGTTCCTGCCAGCACCCTGGACTTACGGCCACTGCTGCTGGCCAACATGGCCTGTACCATGTCGATGATGGCCTTCGTCGCCCTGATCGGCCCGATCGCACGCCAACTCGGCATGGCCACCTGGCAAGCCGGTGCTGCCGTGACCGTGGCCGGTGTGGTCTGGGTACTGCTGGCCCGCCCCTGGGGCCGCGCGGCCGACCGGCTCGGGCGCCGGCGCGTGCTGCTGCTTGGCAGCGCAGGCTTCACCCTCGCCTACTGGCTGTTGTGCCTGTTCGTCGAAGGCGCGCTGCGCTGGCTGCCGGGCGCAACCCTGGCCTTTATCGGCCTCATGCTAGCCCGCGGGTGCATCGGGGCGTTCTATGCCGCCATCCCGGTGGCCTGCAATGCAATGATCGCCGACCATGTCGAACCGCAGCAGCGGGCGCGGGCCATGGCCTCGCTGGGGGCGGCCAACGCCGTCGGCCTGGTGCTGGGCCCGGCCTTGGCCGCACTGCTGGCGCGGCACAGCCTGAGCCTGCCGTTCCACCTCATGTCGCTGCTGCCGGCCTGCGCGTTCTTCGTGCTGCTGTTCACCCTCAAGCCACAGGCACTGGCCAAAAGCCACGCGCCCAGCCCTGTGCACTTGAGCGATCCGCGCCTGCGCCGGCCTTTGCTGGTGGCCTTCAGCGCCATGCTCAGTGTCACAGTGTCGCAAATCACCGTCGGCTTCTTCGCCCTCGACCGCCTGCACCTGGGCCCGGCCGAGGCCGCCCAGGCTGCCGGCATCGCCTTGACCACGGTGGGTGTGGCACTGATCCTGACGCAGGTGGTGCTGCGCCAACTGGAGTGGCCACCGTTGAAAATGATTCGGGTGGGTGCCAGTGTCTCGGCGGTCGGTTTTGCCTGCGGCGCACTGGCGGCCACGGCGCCCTGGCTGTGGGCCTGCTACTTCGTCGCCGCCGCCGGCATGGGCTTTGTGTTCCCGGCATTCTCGGCACTCGCCGCCAATGCCATGCAAGCCTCTGAACAAGGTGCCACCGCCGGCTCGATCGGCGCTGCCCAGGGCATGGGCGCGGTGATCGGGCCACTGGCCGGCACGCTGGTGTATGCCCTCGACCCGCGCTTGCCGTTCCTGGCGGTGGCTGCGCTTTTGCTGCTGGTCGGGCTATGGCCGATGCCACGCGAGAAGCGGGCCTGATAAGCACAGCGCGCAAGCGTGCAGAGTGTGCTTTAATGCGTCGCTCATTATTTTTGACACCTCTGATTACAAGGCGGCTATGGACACGGGGACGCGACTCAAACTGGTGCGTGAACGCAACAACCTCTCCCAACGGGAACTGGCCCGCCGCAGCGGGCTGACCAACTCGACGATCTCGCAGATCGAACAGAACCGCGTCAGCCCTTCGGTCAGCTCCCTGAAAAAACTGCTCGAAGGCATCCCGATGAGCCTGGCGGAGTTCTTCAGCTTCGACGAGCCAGTACGGGAAGAGCGCTTCGTGTTCCGCGCCAGCGAGCAACCAGACCTGGGCCGCAACGGCCTGCGCATGCTGCTGGTCGGCGCCAGTGTCGAGGCGCGGCAGATGCGCATGTTGCGCGAGCTGTACGCACCGGGCGCCGATTCGGGCGAGCCGATCGTGCATGCAGAGGGCGAAGAGTGCGGCCTGGTCACCCGTGGCACGGTCGAATTGTGGGTCGATGGCCAGGTTAGCGTGCTCAACTCGGGCGATGGCTACTACATCCCCACCACCCTGCCCCACAGCTTCAAGAACATCGGCCAGGATGAGGCCGAGATCATCAGTGCCAATACCCCGGCGAATTTCTGACAGTGAGCCGCAGCGGTACCGTGAGCACGCGGGAAGCGTATCAGCGCTTGCGCGACGCAGCCCTGGGTGTTCACGCCCTGCAAATAAGCGCCCACCGCCACGATGGCCTGGTCGATGTGACGATCGAAGGCTGGCAGATGACCCTGGCCGTGGACGCTGAAGGCCTTGCCCATTGCGTCCACTGCCAGGCACCCAACGGCGATCAGGCCGGGCTTGAAGACTGGTACCGCTACGGCACCAACCCGGCCGACCTGCTCAGCCTGTGGGAGCGCACTCAGCTGGAAACACGCCTGGCACGCTGACGCAGCGCGTCCTCGACAAAGTCCAGGCGGTCTTGCCCAAAGAACATCTCATCACCAACAAAGCAGGTCGGTGCGCCAAACACGCCGCGCGCCACCGCATCCTCCGTCGCCTGCTTGAGCGCAGCCTTCACTTGCACATCGCCGGCCAGCGCACTGAATGCGGCAATGTCGAAGCCCGCCTGTTCCAGGGTCTGTTGCAACACTGCCGCGTCACCCAGATTGCGCCGCTCGCCCCACATCCCAGTGAACAATGCCCTCAACAGCGCCTCGAAGCGCTGCGGGTCTTGCAACTGCGTGCCGATCACCCCGCGCATCAGCATCAAGGTATTGAGCGGAAACCCCGGCGGCAGCCCGAACGGTACACTGTAGCGGGCAGCGAAGCGCCCCAGGTCGGTGAACATGTAGCGACCCTTGGCCGGGATCATTGCCGGGGACGCATTGCCGGTGGCCTGGAACACCCCGCCCAGCAGCATGGGCCGGTAGTGCAGCGTTGCGCCTTGGCGGGCGCACATACCCGGCAGTTGCGTCCACGCCAGGTAGCTGGCCGGGCTACCAAGATCAAAGAAGAATTCGACGGTATTGGTCATGGGTACGGTCCTTGATCGATGAGGGGGCTTACCAGCGTTCCATCCAGGGGCGCAGGTCCAGTTCGAATGTCCAGGCGTCTCGCGGCTGGGCGTGAAGGAACCAGTAGCTGTCGGCAATATGAGCCGGGTCAAGGATGCCATCCTGGTCCTTCAGGGCGTAGCGCTCGGGGAAGCTGTCACGAATGAACGCGGTATCGATGGCACCATCCACCACCACATGGGCCACATGGATATTGCGCGGCCCCAACTCGCGCGCCATGCTCTGCGCCAACGCCCGTAGGCCGTGCTTGGCGCCGGCGAATGCGGCAAAGCCAGCGGCACCCCGTGTACCTGCGGTAGCGCCGGTAAACAGAATCGTGCCGCGTTCACGCACCACCATGCGCCGGGCCACTGCCTGAGCGGTCAGAAACCCGGCAAAACAGGCCATTTCCCAGATCTTGAAGTACTTGCGTGGCGTTTCATCGAGAATGCTGCAAGGCACATTGGCGCCGATATTGAAGACAAACGCCTCGATCGGGCCAATATCACGCTCGATGGCCTCCACCAGCGCCGCCACCTCATCTTCCTTGCGCGCATCGGAGCCAAAGCCATGGGCCTGGCCGCCTGCTGCGCGTATTTCGTCCAGTAGCGGTTGCAGCTTGTCAGCCTGTCGGCGGGTGACGCAGGCGACGTAGCCCTCCTTGGCGAACCGTTTGGCAATCTCGCCCCCGGTGGCATCCCCCGCGCCGATCACAAGCACTACTTTTTGTTGTCGAGTCATGTGCGCCTCTTTGGTGAATGATCGTTTAGTAAACGAACGCTATGTTATGATCGGCCCCATCGTCAAGCCAGCGCGCAGAGGTTCATGAATGCGCTATTCCAGCGAGCACAAGCAACAAACCCGCGAAAAGCTGTTGGCCACCAGCGGTGCGCTAGCCAAACGCGGTGGCTTTACCAGCACCGGCGTGGCCGGGCTGATGAAGGCCATCGGGCTGACCGGCGGTGCCTTTTACAACCACTTCCCGTCCAAGGATGATCTGTTCACCGAAGTGGTGCGTCAGGAACTCTGCAACAGCCCACTGGCACGCCTGGCCAGCCAAGGCGCCAGCCGCGAACGCCTTGGCCGTTGCCTGCAGCAGTACCTGAGCATGGCTCACTTGCACAATGCCGAAGGTGGCTGCCCGTTGCCGCCGCTAGGGGTGGAAATCGCCCGGGCAGACCTTGCAGTGCGAGAGGTGGCCGAGCATTGGCTGGTCGACCTGCACAAGGCCTGGGCTGCCACACTGGAGGATGAAGCGTTGGCCTGGGTGTTGATCAGCCAATGCGTCGGCGCGTTGCTGGTCGGGCGCATGCTGGCCAGTGAGGCGGTGCAATCGCAGGTGCTGGACGCCAGCCGCACCTTCGTTGAAAAGGCCTTGAATGAAACCCGTTAACCTGTTGCTTGGCCTGTGCCTGAGTGCGCCGGTACTGGCCGAGCAAGCCTGCCCACCGGGGCAGTATCAGGTATGCCTGATGGGGTGTTTTTGCGCCCCGGTCGACCCAGGGCAGGCCGGGCAGATCCTCAAGGACGTGGAAGCCATGGCGTCGACCAGCCTGGCCTACGCATTGCGCCAGGCCCGCGACGAAGCCAATGCCAGCGGTAGTGAACCGATCCCCCTGCACATCCGCGCCCAGCTCGAGCCCTGGTATGACTTCGCCGTGCTCGATGCCGTCCGCTTCAGGGTGGGCGACGAACAGCAGATGAGCGCAGCCAATGCCATGCTGCAGAACCCCGACGTGAATGCGGTGACGTTGATCGACACGATCATCTTTCGCCATGCCAGCGATGCGCAAGATAATGTGGCCCTGTGGGCGCACGAGCTCATGCACGTGCAGCAATACCAGGCGCTGGGGCTAGAAGAATTCGCCCGGCGCTACACGCGTGATTTCAATGAGCTTGAAGGGCCCGCTTACAAGATAGAGGCCGAAGTGGCCAAGGCGCTCCGAGAGCGCAGTTCCGGCCAGGCAAGGTAACGTGCAGGAGCGACCTCCCGGCGAGGCCGCTCCTACACACACATCATGACGCCGCAGGAGCCTTTTCGGCCAACCCCTCACGGCTGGCATAACGCTGCGCCAGCACCGCGCAGACCATCAGCTGGATCTGATGAAACAGCATCAGCGGCAGGATCATCGCGCCAATGCCACTGCCCACGAACAGCACCTGAGCAATCGGCACCCCAGTGGCCAGGCTCTTCTTCGAGCCGGCGAACAGGATGGTGATGCGGTCCTCCAGGTCGAAGCCAAGCAGTTTGCCAAGCAAGCGGGTACCGTACAGCACCACCGCCAACAAGATCCCGCACACCACAAACAGCCCCGCCAAGTGTTGTGGCGACACCGTGTGCCACAGTCCGGTAACCACCGCCTCACTGAAGGCGGTGTAGACCACCAGCAGGATCGAGCCCTGGTCCACGACCTTGAGCCAGCGCGCGTTGCGCTTGACCCACGCGCCAATCCAGCGGCGGGCGATCTGCCCGGCTACGAAGGGCACCAGCAGCTGCAGGGTGATCTTCAGCACCGCATCCAGCCCCGAGCCGGTATCACCGCTGGCGCCCAGCAGCATCATCACCAGCAGTGGCGTGAGGAAGATACCCAGCAGGCTGGAAGCCGCCGCGCTGCAAATGGCTGCCGGCACGTTACCGCGGGCCAGCGAGGTGAAGGCAATGGCAGACTGTACCGTGGCTGGCAACGCACACAGATACAGCACGCCCAGGTACAGCTCGTTGCCCACCAGCGGCACGAACAACGGCTTGAACGCCAGCCCCAGCAAGGGGAACAGCACGAACGTGCAGGAGAACACCAGCAAGTGCAGGCGCCAGTGCCCGGCGCCGGCGATGATCGCTTCGCGCGACAGCTTGGCACCGTGCAGGAAGAACAGCAGGCCGATAGCCAGGTTGGTCAGCCAGCCGAAATACACCGCCCCGTCGCCCGAGCAGGGCAGCACAGTGGCGATGAGCACCACCCCGAGCAAGGCCAGGGTGAAGTTGTCGAATAACATGCGCAAATACTTCATAACAGTTTCCGTCTTGTCGTTATGCAACGGCAGACGATAAGGTCTCGGTTTATTTTTCGCTAACGCCGGAACCCCCACCGGTATCGCTCAACGGACAAAGGACTACTTGATGCCACGCTATCGCCTTGCGCCCTTCCCTCTCGCGGCTGCACTGGCCATGAGTGCAATCACCGCGCAGGCGGCCGATCCGCTGCAGGCCCAGGTAGACGAGGTCATCCAGCCGCTCATGCAGGAACACCAAATCGCCGGTATGGCGGTAGCGCTGTACGCCGATGGCCAGGCGCATTACTTCAACTATGGCGTGGCCAATAAGGCGGATAGCTCGCCGGTTAGCGCCGATACCCTGTTTGAGGTCGGCTCGCTGAGCAAGACTTACACCGCTACGCTTGCGGCGCTGGCCAGCGCCGAAGGCAAGCTTGACCTACAGGCCCCTGCCCAGCGCTACCAGCCCGCCCTGGCCGGCACACCGCTGGGCGAAGCCAGCGTGCTGGAATTCGGTGCCTACAGCGCCGACTGCCTGCCATTGCAGTTCCCCGACGCGGTGCACACAGACGAACAGGTGCTGGCTTTCTTCCGCCACTGGCAACCCGTTGCCAAACACGGCACCCAGCGCTGCTACTCGAACCCCAGCCTGGGGTTGTTCGGTGATCTGGCGGCGCGCGCGCAGCAGCGCCCATTCGCCGAGCTGATGACCGAGGGGCTTCTCCCGCAAATGGGCCTCAAGCACACCTACCTGCACGTACCGGCCGATGCACAGCGGCTTTATGCGCAAGGGTACGACGCGCATGACCAGCCGGTGCGCGTCAGCTCGGGGCCCTTTGCCGATGCGGCCTATGGCATCAAGACCAACGCCACCGACTTGCTGCGCTACGTGCGCCTGCACATGCAGCCGGCCGAACTTGCGCCAACCCTGCAAAAGGCTGCCGCCATTACCCAGGCCGGCTACTTCCAGGTCGGTAGCATGACCCAAGGCCTGGGCTGGGAACGTTACCCCTACCCGGCGTCACTCGACACCCTGGTCAATGGCAACAGCTCCAAGTTCGCCCTTGCGCCACAGGCCACCCGCCGCCTCGACCCCGAGCTCCCGGCCGTGCCTGACGCCTGGTACAACAAGACCGGCGCCACCAACGGTTTCGGTGCCTATGTGGCGTTCATTCCGGCGCAAGGCAAAGCCATCGTACTGCTTGCCAACCGCAACTATCCCAACGAGGCACGCGTGCGCGCCGCGTACCGGATTCTCTCGTCCCTCGACCACTGACAGGCCCTTCCGGCAGGATTGTCGGACAAGATGTAGTGACAAAAAATATTCACTACAAAACGGTTGACGCCGTTCATCGCCCTTGGGCATGATGAGGCTGTCTCCCCGATCGGGAGCGGTGGCAAGGGTGTTCCAGACGGCCTGCGCGGTAACGCAGGCCGTCCGTGGAGAGGGAACTGTCCAAAAGGCAGCGTGTGAAAGCCCCTGTTGCGATGCTGCTGTAGCAGCGTTGGTAGTGCGCTACACCGTGGTAGCGCCAACTGTGAAAATCACCTACGAATGGGTAATGGGGGCTTTATGATGAACTTGAACAACAATCCCACAATCGACCAATTGGCCCAGCTGTTCGCCGTGCGCAAAGACAGCCTCGACGACCATCTGCTGTGGGTCAGCCAGACCGGTGAGGTGCGTCTCGACCGCCTGCCACCGAACACCATCGAAGATGAATTCGAAGAGCACCTGCCAAGCATGCGTGCACGCTTCAAGGTCTACCGACGTGGCCAGGGCTACGTCGGCAAGAAGGCCGCCGCCGACACCGAGTTCGTTGGCCGCGTCCTGCAGACCCTGCAACAAGAATGGCCCGCCGCCCGTGAGCGGGGGGCAGTCAAGGTGATCGAACCACTCAACTGAGTGGCCTCACCCACCATGGAGCCCGGCCCGCAAAGGCCGGGCTTTTTCATGCCCGCCGACGCGTGCGCGCCATCGCTGGCAAGGGCAATGCGCCGGTGGCCAGCGCGCGGGCCCGCTCGACGCCCCAGACCAACGCCCGGGTCATGGTCTCACCCGGGCGCGCAGGGTAATACTCTTCCAGCAATGCCCGGCCATTCCCAGCGTAGATACCGAGAAACAGCTGGGTAGCGCCCAGGCGCGACAGGCGCACCTGCACGTCGAGCGTGGTGCCGTCACTGAGCGCTTCATCGTGGCTGCGGCTGTGCAGTTGAGCGTCCGCCCACTGCCAATAGGTCTCTTCCCTGACTCGCATGAGCATTCGATCTCCCTTTGCTGAAATGCCGCGCCAGAAAACCACATCCACGGCTATCCGGCGAGTGCAACCCGGCGATGCCATGAGCAGCGTCAACGAATATCAACAAAAACCCCGCCGTTCGGCGGGGTTGCTGGAGCGGGATCACTTTTTCAGCGGAACCCGCGGCATGAAGCGGCCCTTTTTGCTGCGCTGCAGATGTGCAGGCTGAAGCTGTTCCGAATCATCCAGCGTCATGTGGGCGAAACCCAGGCGGAATGCCGACTGGCCGCAACGCACCTGGCTGTTGATCGGGAATGCGTCGTTCAGGTCTTCGAAAAAGGATTCGCTCATGCCCTGTCTCCCTCCAGTGAGGTCGCGTCGGCAAGCAGATACGTTGCCTAGGTGAACGCGCCCGGTAAAAGTGAGACTAGCTGGTCATTTGCGGACCGCCCAGACTAAAACCCTGGAGCCGACCAGTGGCACAATGCCTTATTTCAACCTGACCGCCGTGCCGGTGGCGAATACCACGACCATGCCACCCTGCACCGACGGCATGCTGATTTCGAAGTCCACGCCCACCACTGCATCGGCGTGCAACTGCCGTGCCCGCGCCTTCAACTCCTCGGTGGCCTGCTCGCGGGCCTCGCGCAGGGCGCTTTCCAGGCTTTGCGAACGGCCACCGAAGAAGTCGCGAAAACGGGCAAAGAAATCGCGCACGAAGTTGATGCCCTGCACCGATTCGGAGCTGACGACGCCCAGGTACTCGGCAATAGGACGGCCTTCGAGCTGGCTGGTGGTAGAGATAATCATGACGGTGCTCCGTTGGCCTGGCGAAAAGGGCCGATTCTAACAGAGCACCCGGCCCTCAGTGCGCACTAGCCGCCCGCAACCGTTGGCCGATCTTGGCGCCAAACACGTTCACCAGCAGCCCAAGCATCACCAGCAGCGCCCCCCAGCCCTGCAACTCGGTCAGGCGCTCGCCGAGCAACCACGCCGAAGCACTCAGGCCGATAACCGGCACCAGCAACGAGAACGGCGCCACTTTGCCGGCCGGGTGGCGCGACAACAATGTGCTCCACAGGCTATAGCCGAGCATGGTGGCGACAAATGCCAGGTACGCCAACGCCAGTACCGAGCTCCAGCCAATGTTGGCCAGGGCATGGCCGATGCGCTCAGGCCCCTCCAGCCACCACGACAACGCCAGAAACGGCAGCGGTGGAATCAACCCACCCCAGATCACCAGCGCCACCAGGTCGACCGAACCGAAACGCCGCGTGATGATGTTGCCCACGCCCCACATCGCGCCCGCGCAGAGGGTCAGCACCAGCGCCAGCATCGGCACATGGCCACCATCCTCGCTGCCGATCAGCGCCAAGCCGCTGGCGGCCACCAGCAGCCCCAGCAGGCTGGCGAGGCGCAGTCGCTCGCCCAGAAACAGCGCGGCAAACCCTAGCGTGAAGAATGCCTGGGATTGCAGGATCAACGACGCCAACCCAGGCGGCATGCCGCTGTACATGGCCTGGAAAAGGAAGGCGAACTGCCCCAGGGAAATCGTCACGCCATAAGCGATCAGCCAGCGCCACGGCAGCTTCGGCCGCTTGACCAGCAACACTGCCGGGAAGGCCACCAACAAGAAGCGCAATGCCCCCAGCAGCATCGGCGGCAGGCCATCCAGGCCTACCTTGATGACCACGAAGTTGACTCCCCACGCAACAATCACCACCAGGGCGATCAGCAGGTCCTTGAGCGGCATTGCGACATCCTTCTTCAGGCGAGCTAGACATATTTCGTTACAGCATAAGGCTATTCCTTTTCGAGGGACCAGCACAGTTAGGGGGCAGGGTTGCGCAACAGTGCGGGGGCGCTTTGCGCCCCGTTCCGACCGGTCCGGCGCCCCGGCAAGGCCGCGCCTACAGGAGCCGCGCTGGCCCGCCAGGCCTCAGTCCCGGTAACCCGGCGCCACCCGCTCGAGCATCCGCAGCAATGCCCCCCATGCCAGCGCCACTGCATCCGGGTCCGACAACTCCCCCTGTTTCAGCCCCTGCATCGGTGCATTGAACTGCCGCTCGGTCCGTTCACACACGGCGGCAGGCGGCAGTATCAGCTGCCCGGCACTCTGCGCCGCCAACTGAATCTCGCAGGCCTTTTCCAGGTAGTACATGCGCAAGAAGGCTTCGGCAACGCTACGGCCGGTTGTCAGCAGCCCATGGTTACGCAGGATCATCACCGGCCTGTCCCCCAGGTCGGCGACCAACCGCTGCTGCTCATCCAGGTCCAGGGCAATACCTTCATAATCGTGGTAAGCCACCTTGCCATGGAACTCCATGGACATCTGGTTCACCGGCAACAGGCCGCACGCCAGCGCCGCCACCGCGCAACCGGCACGCGTGTGGGTGTGCAGCACGCAGTGGGCGTCTTCACGGGCTGCGTGGATAGCACTGTGGATGACGAACCCGGCCGGGTTGACCGGGTGCGTGGTCGGCGCTACAGGCTGCCCATGCAGGTCGATTTTTACCAGGTTGGAGGCCGTGATCTCGTCGAACAGCAAACCGTACGGGTTGATCAGAAAGTGGTGCTCCGGCCCGGGCACACGCAGGGATATATGGGTGAAAATCAGGTCGCTCATGCGAAAGTAGGCGACCAGGCGATAACAGGCAGCCAGCTCCTGGCGCAGGGTCTGTTCGGTAAGGGTCATGTATCGTTGGTCCTGTAGAGAGGCAGCATTGAACGTCAGGTTACTTGCTGGCCCAGGTATTGAATCGCTGTTCCAGTTCTTCACCATGGTCAACCCAGAATTCCACATTCATCGCCAAAGCCCCTTCCAGGTTTTGCGGCGACGTCGGCACCCAGCTGGCCAAGGACGGCGCGAGCTTGGCCGCTGCCTGAGTATTGGTCGGCCCGTAAGGGATCTGCTCGACGTAACGCACCTGGGTATCGGCTTGGTTGGCATAGGCGATCAGCCGTTTGGCCTGGTCGACATGCCGCGAACCCTTGATGATCGCCCAATAGTCCATGCCATACAGGCTGCCCGGCCACACCAGTGCCAGCGGGCTGCCCTGCTGGGCCGCCACGGCGATGCGCCCGCTGTAGGTAGACGTCATCACCACATCGCCGGCAGCCAGCCACTGCGCCGGCTGGGCACCGGCGTCCCACCACTGCACATAGGGCTTGAGCTCACTGAGCTTGGCAAAGGCGCGGTCGACACCCGCCGGCGTTGACAGCACCGTGTAGACATCCTCGACCTTGACCCCGTCGGCCAACAAGGCGAACTCCAGGTTGTACACCGCACGCTTGCGCAGGCCGCGCTTGCCCGGGTACTTCTGCACGTCCCAGAAGTCGGCCCACGAGGCCGGGGCCTGGGCCAGCTTGTTGCGGTCATAGGCGATCGCCACGCTCCACACCAACGCGGCAGACCCACAGTCCTGGGCGGCGTCCGGGATCAACTCGGCGGCATGGCCCAAGCGCTGCCAGTCGAGGTGCTCGTAGATGCCCTCATCGCAACCGCGCATCAGGTCGGGCCCTTCGATCTGCACCACGTCCCAGTCGACGTTGCCGGTATCGGCCATCACCTGGATGCGGGCCATTTCGCCGTTGTACTCGCTCTGGATCAACTGGCTGCCGTCCTTGGCGCTGAACGGTTTGAAGATCGCCTCATCCTGGGCTTTCTGACCGGCGCCGCCATAGCCGACTACAACCATTTGCGGCGCCGCTTGCGCACTGCCTAGCCCCAAAGCCAGAAGCGCTGCGCAAAGGCCGGTACTGCGAGGGAATGCATGCATCGAGGTTTCCTCCTGCCGGTGCCCGTGGGGCCCGATTTCTTGTTGTTGTGAGGTCACGCCCTCCTCGGAGGGTGATGAAAACCTAGCTGCGCCCAAGTAAAAAAACAAGTTGATTTTTTACTGTCGCTACACTTTCATAACCAAAACAAGAACAACACCACACCGGAGCCGCCTGTATGCAAACCGCCTTCCCCCACCTGTTCGAAGCCTTGCAGATTCGCGGCAAACGCCTGAAAAACCGCATCATGTCCACGGGACATGACACCTGCCTGCCCACCGACAACCTGGTCAACGACAAGCTCATCGCCTACCAGCGTGCACGGGCTGCAGGCGGCGTCGGCCTGATCGTGCTGCAGGTGGCCGGTGTGCACGACAGCGCCCGCTACACCTCGCACGTACTGATGGCCACCGACGATACCTGCATCGAAGGCTACCGGCGCCTGGCAGAAGCCTGCCATGAGCACGGTACGGTGGTGCTCTCGCAACTGTTCCACCCTGGGCGGGAGATCATGGAGTCTGCCGATGGCTTGCTGGCGGTCGCCTACTCAGCCTCGTCGGTGCCCAATGAACGCTTCCGGGTGATGCCGCGCGCGCTGGACCAGGCGATGATCGATGAAATCGTCCAGGGCTATGCCAGCGCGGCGCGGCGCCTATACCAGGCGGGGCTGGATGGCGTCGAGGTAGTGGCCAGCCATGGCTACCTGCCCGCGCAATTTCTCAACCCGCGGGTCAACCTGCGTACCGATGGCTACAACGGCGACCTGGCGCAGCGCCTGAGGTTTTTGCGCGAAGTGCTGGCGGCCGTGCGTGCTGCCACCGACGAGCAGTTCATCGTCGGCCTGCGCATCAGCGCCGACGAACGTGACAGCGAAGGCCTGAGCGAGGACGAGTCGCTGGCCGCCGCCGAGGCGCTGCAAGGCCAGCTCGACTACCTGCACATCGTCGCCGGTACCTCAGCGTCGCTGGGCGGTGCGGTGCATATCGTCCCCCCCATGGCCATCGAGCCTGCGTACCTGGCACGCGAAGCCGGCACGTTCAAACAGCGCCTGGACATTCCGCTGTTCGTCACCGGGCGCATCAACCAGCCGCAGGAGGCAGAGCTGATCCTGGCGCGTGGCCAGGCCGACGTGTGTGGCATGACCCGCGCACTGATCTGCGACCCGCTGATGCCGACCAAGACCGAGCACGGCCAGGTCGAAGACGTGCGCGCCTGCATTGCCTGCAACCAGGCCTGCATCGGTCACTTCCATCGCGGCCTAGCGATCTCGTGTATCCAGCATCCGGAAACCGGCCGCGAACTGCAATACGGCCACCTGACGCCAACCCCTTCGCCCAAACGGATCCTGGTGGCAGGCGGCGGCCCGGCCGGCATGAAGGCAGCAGCCGTCGCCGCCGCGCGCGGGCACCACGTCACACTCTTTGAAGCCGGCCCGCAACTGGGCGGCCAGGTGTTGCTGGCACAACTGCTGCCACGGCGCAGCGAGTTCGGCGGCGCCAGCACCAACCTGCAACGGGAAATGGCCTTGGCAGGCGTGGAGGTGGTGCGCAACACGCGGGTCGACCGCGCACTGGTCGAGCGCGAGCGCCCTGACCTGGTGATCGCCGCCACCGGCGCCACGCCCTACTGGCCGGCGTTCGAGCGCGCCGGTGACCTGCAGGTGGTGGATGCTTGGCAAGTGTTGCGCAACGAGGTCAAACCCGGGCGTTCAGTACTGGTCATCGACTGGCGCTGCGACTGGATAGGCCCTGGCATCGCCGAGCGCCTGATGCGCGAGGGGCATCAGGTGCAACTGGCGGTCAACGGCACCCATTGTGGCGAGAACCTGCCCTTGTATGTACGCGATCAACTGGCCGGCGAACTGCATCGCCTGAGCATCCCCATCACCCCCTACGCCCGCCTCTACGGCTGCGACGACAACACCGTGTACCTGCAGCACACGGCCAGCGGCGAACCGATGATCTTTGAAGGCATCGACACCCTGGTGCTGTGCCTGGGCCACCAGCCCAATGACACCTTGGCGGCGGAACTGGACGGCCTGGTGGAAGTGCGGCGCGTCGGCGACTGCCTGGCGCCGCGTACTGCAGAAGAGGCGATTCACGATGGCCTGACGGTTGCCTGGGCGCTCTGAGGCTGTACATACTGCCGCTTTCCCGATGGACCGATGCGCATGAGCCAACCCTCGCAGCCCCCCTGCGCCACCGAAGACGGCGGCGCCGCCCCGCAGTTCCTGGGCACCCGCATCCGCGGCCTGCGCAAACGCCGCGGCATGACCCTGGCGGAGCTGGCCGCACAAAGCGAACTGACGGCCGGTTACATCAGCCAGCTGGAGCGCAACCTCTCTTACCCGTCGATCCCGGCGCTGTTCAATATCGCCCGCAGCCTGGGGGTGACCATCCAGTGGTTCTTTGCCAGCGAGGCCGTTACCGCCCCAGAAGACCAGGGCTACGTGGTACGCCGTAACAGCCGCCTCAGCGTGCACTACGAAGACGGCATCGTCGACCAACTGCTCACGCCACAACCCAACCGCCAGCTGGAAATCCTTCACTCGCGCTTTCCGCCGGGCACCTATAGCCAGCAGAGTTACAGCCATGATGGCGAAGAGGCTGGCTATTTGCTCAGCGGCAGTTTTGAATTGTGGGTAGGCGAGCGGTACTTTCAGCTTGGCGAAGGCGACAGTTTCAGCTTCTCCAGCCAGGAACCCCATCGTTATGGCAACCCCGGTGACGTGGATGCCGTGGTGATCTGGGTCATCACCCCGCCGACGTTCTGAAGCCGCCACGCGGCCCCTTTCGATCAGGTCATCTGCCTATGACTGAACACGCCCAGCAGCTCGAGCCTGCGTTGCAACCGGTCGACCACCCGCGCGCCGTGGTCTTCGTCGCCTACCCGCAAATGGGGCTGCTCGACCTCACGGGTGCGCAGACGGTGTTCTGGGCTGCCACCAAAGCCATGGCTGCACAGGGCCGGCCGGGCTATCGACTGCACACCGCCAGCCTCGACGGCGGCCTGCAGCCAACCGCCGAAGGCCTGGTGGTGGCGACTGAAACACTGGACGACGTGATGGCGCAGGCCGTCGACACCCTGGTAGTACCGGGCGCACCGGATATCATCCGCACCCTCCCCGACCACGCCGCATTGGTCGCCTGGTTGCGCCGCGCCGCGGTAAAGGCCAGGCGCACGGCCTCGGTGTGCAGCGGTACCTTTCTGCTGGCCAGCGCAGGCTTGCTCGACGGGCGCCGCGCCGCCACCCACTGGGCGATGTGCGAGGTGCTGCGCCGCGATTTCCCTGCGGTGCAGGTGGACCATGAATCGATCTTCGTTCAGCAAGGCACGCTGTGGACATCTGCCGGCGTCAGCGCCGGCATCGACCTGGCCCTGGCTCTGGTCGAGCAGGACTGCGGCCGCGAAGTCGCGATGCAAGTGGCCCGCGAGCTGGTGGTATTTCTCAAGCGGCCCGGCGGCCAGGCGCAGTTCAGTGAACTGCTCAAGCTGCAGGGGCGCGATTGCAGCGAATTCGAAGCACTGCACCTGTGGCTGAACGCGCACCTCGGCGACCCACGCCTGACCGTCGAGCACCTGGCCGAGCAGGCGCACATGAGCGTGCGCAACTTCACCCGGGTGTACAAGCTCAAGACCGGCCGCACCCCGGCCAAGGCCATTGAAGTGTTCCGCCTGGAAGCCGCCCGCCGCCTGCTGGAAAGCGCCGACAGCCACATCGAGCAGATTGCCCGGCAATGCGGCTTTGGCAGCGAAGAGCGCATGCGCCTGGCGTTCCAGCGCCACCTTGCGGTCACCCCGCGCGACTACCGCGCGCGCTTTGCGCGCAATCTATCGTTGGCCGAAATTCAGGGTTCTTTGGCCTAGGGTGTAGCGCTTCGTCACTCGTAACATCGTTGTCCACAAAGACGGGCTACTTTTGTTTACCCGGACATTCCAGGAGCACAACGATGAAAAATATCCTGATCATTGGCGCGGGCTTCGCTGGCCTGTGGAGCGCCCTCAGCGCCGTACGCCAGCTGGACCTTAACGCGCGCAAGGATGTCGAGGTAACGCTGCTGGCGCCGCAGGCCGAACTGCATGTGCGCCCGCGCTTCTACGAACCTGACGTGCACACCATGGCCGCTCCACTGCAGGCGCTGTTCGAAGCGGTCAACGTGCGTTTCGTGCAAGGCACCGCCTTTCACATCGACGAAGCAGCCCGGCGCGTGCGCTATCGCACGCAAAGCGGTACCGAGTGCGAACTGGGCTATGACCGCCTGATCATGGCCTGCGGCAGTGTGCTCAACCGGCCAGACATGGTCGGCATCGAGCATGTTTTCGATGTCGACAAGATTGACAGCGCCGCACGGCTGGAGACGCACCTCAAGTCCCTGGCCAACCTGCCAGACACGCCTGCCCGCAACACCGTGGTGGTCGCCGGTGGTGGCTTCACCGGTATCGAGACTGCCACCGAGCTGCCGGCGCGCTTGCGCAGCATTCTCGGTGAACAGGCAACACTGCGGGTGGTGGTGATCGACCGTGGCGCCAGGGTCGGCGCAGCCCTGGGTGACGGCATCCGCCCTGCGATCGAGCAGGCCTGCGAGGCATTGGGGGTGGAATGGATCTGTGGCGCCACGGTGGCCTCGGTGGACCCCGACGGCGTTCTGCTGGACAACGGGCAACGCATCGATGCCAGCACAGTGATCTGGACCGTGGGCTTCAAGGCCAACCCGTTGACCGAGCAGATCAGCGGCGAACGAGACCGCCAAGGCCGGTTGCACGTGGACGGTAACCTCAAGGTCAAGGGCAACGACGCGGTCTATGCGGCGGGCGACGTGGCCTACGCAGCGTGCGACGAGGTGGGCAACCATGCGGTGATGTCGTGCCAGCATGCCATCCCACTGGGCCGCTACGCCGGCAACAATGCGGTTGCCGAGTTGATTGGCGTGGCACCGATGACCTACAGCCAACCCAAGTACGTCACCTGCCTCGACCTGGGCGCCTGGGGCGCGGTGTACACCGAAGGGTGGGAGCGCCAGGTATCGCCCCCGGAAGACAAGGCCGAGGCCAAGCTGCTGAAGTCGCAGATCAACACGGTCTGGATCTACCCGCCCGCTGCCAATGATCGTGCGGCAGCCTTGGCGGCGGCTGACCCGACGATACCGGTAGCCTGATACGCCTCAAATCGCCGGCAAGCCGGCGATTTGAGGCTGGTGCAATCAAGCGGCGGCGAACAGCTCGTTGGCAATCTGCGCCTGTGCAGCGTCGATGGCCTGGCTGCGGTGCTCTGGGCCGTAGGCCAGGCCGTGGGCGCGAACGATCTCCAGGTCGGTGACGCCGATGAAGCCCAGGAACACTTTGAGGAAGTCCTCGTGGCCGGCACCGGTCGGCTGGCCAGCGTGCAGGCCACCGGCGGTGGACACCAGCACCACCTTCTTGTCACCGCACAGGCCTTCAGGCCCAGCTTCGGTGTAACGGAAGGTCTTGCCGGCGACGGCAACCCGGTCAATCCAGGCCTTGAGCTGGGTCGGCACGGTGAAGTTGTACATCGGCGCACCGATCACCACGGCATCGGCGGCGAGGAATTCTTCCAGGGTTTCGGCGCTCAGCTTGGCTTCGAAGGCCTGAGCCGCATCGCGCATATCTTCAGGCGTGCCGGCGGCCACCAGGGTCGCGGCCGAGAAGTGGGCGATGGCATCGGCAGCCAGGTCACGGTAAACCACTTCCAGGCTCGGGTTGCTGGCCTTCCAGGCTTCGACCACTTCGCGGCTCAGCTGGCGGGAGGCGGAATTGTCGCCCAGGATGCTCGAATCGATGTGCAACAGTTTCATGGGACTCTCCTGTAATGACGACCGCGGCGTGGGCGATCATGATGGGGAGAATCCTACCGGGATGACTAATAGCTGATAAGCAGGCAAAAATGCGTTAGTTTGTCCCACTGATGGAACAGTGAGAAACTCCCATGCAAGACCTCAATGACCTCTTCTATTTCGCCCGCGTCGTCGAGGCCGGTGGCTTTGCTGCGGCCGGGCGCCAGCTAGGCATCCCCAAGTCGCGCCTGTCGCGGCGTATCGCCGAACTTGAAGAACGCCTGGGCACACGCCTGCTGCAGCGCACCACGCGGCAACTGAAACTGACCGCCGTCGGCGAGCGCTACCTGCACCATTGCCAGGCCATGCTGTTGGAAGCCGAAGCTGCCGACGAGGCCGTGGCCAGCATGAGCAGCGAGCCGCGCGGGCGCTTGCGAGTCTCCTGCCCGGTGGCACTGGCCCACGCCTTTTTGCCAGACGTGATCAGCCGCTTTCTCGAACAGTACCCGCTGGTGCAGTTGGACATGGTGCTGCTCAACCGCCGAGTCGATCTGATTTCCGAGGGTATCGACGTTGCCCTGCGTGTGCGCGACCTGGGCGATGAGGACCCGGCCCTGGTCACGCGCCGGCTACGCCAGGCCCAGATGCAACTGGTCGCCGCGCCGGGCTTTGCCGATCACATTCGCGAGCCTGGCGAGCTGGCCTCGTTGCCAGTGCTGGGTGCTGCCGAGGCCGACCGGCTGGTGCACTTCCGCCTGTTCGGGCCCAATGGCCGCCAACAGGAAATCGCCCTGGAACCGCGCCTGGCCATCGACGATTTCGTGGTGCGCAACGCCGCGGTACGCGCCGGGCTGGGCTTCACTGCGCTGCCCAGCATGTTCTGCGAAGAGGAACTGGAACGTGGCGAGTTGGTGCGCTTGCTGCCGGACTGGCAACTGCCGGGTGGCTATCTGCAGGCGGTGTACCCACACCGGCGCGGTGTATTGCCCGCAGTGCGCGTGTGGATCGATCATCTGGCGGCGTCGTTCGAGGCCTGTGGAGAGCGTTATGTCTGAGCGAAAAATGACTGAAGCGCAGGTGGCAGCCTTCTGCCTGAGCCTGCCGGGTGCTCGAGAAGACTATAAATGGGGCGGTATCCGGGTGTTTTCGGTGGCAGGCAACAAGATGTTCGCCGTGCTCGACCTGGCGGGTGCAGGGTTGTCGTTCAAGGTCGCCGATGAGCTGTTTCTAGGCTATTGCGACCGCCCTGGCGTGCGACCCGCGCCGTATCTGGCGCGGGCGCGATGGATCAGCATGGCGCCCCCTTACCCCATGGGGCGCGACGAACTGTGCGACCTGCTGCAGCGCTCGCACCAGTTGGTGGTGCGGCGGCTGGCGAAGCGCCTGCAGGTGGGGCTGCTGCTCTGATCGAGGCGTCAGAGCCAAGATGACAGGTGGCGCCCGAGGAACAGGTAATCGAGCCAGAACACCTGATGCAGCAGCACAATCCCCCAGAACATCAGCTGATACGACACTTTGCGCGTCTTGTGCCGAAACAGCTGCTGGGCAACCAGTGCGCCGGGCCAGCCGCCGCACAGTTCGCTGGCATGCAGCACATTCTCTGGCGTGCGCCACGTTTGGGTGCGGGCCTGCTGCTTGTCCTGCCAGTACAGCAGCAGGCTGATCAGGCTCACCGCCGGGTACAGCGCCAAGGGCAGCCAGGACTGATCGTTCCAGGCCATCTGCGCCGCACCCAGGCCCGGTAGCAGGCACAGCACGCCCAACACCAGCAACTTCAGGCGCACGTTGCGTACGCCCTCCTCGTTTTGCGCCCTGGCCATGTCAGCTGTGCGCCGTCGACCAGTCGACCCAGCCAAACTGCCAGGTCGCCAGAATCAGCAGGCCAAAGGCAATGCGGTACCAGGCGAACGCCGCATAGCTGTGGTTGGCGATGAACTTGAGCAGCGCACGCACGGCGATCATGGCGAAGATGAACGAGGTCACGAAACCGATGGCGAACACCGGCAAATCACTTGGCTGGAACAGGTCGCGGTACTTGTAGCCCGAATACACCGCCGCGCCGACCATGGTCGGCATCGCCAGAAAGAATGAGAACTCGGTAGCCGCCTTGCGCGACAGCCCGAACAGCAAACCACCGATGATGGTCGAACCGGAGCGCGAGGTGCCAGGGATCATGGCCAGGCATTGGACAAAGCCAATCTTCAAGGCATGGCTCCAGCGCATCTCGTCAACGTGGTCAACCTCCACGCGGTGGGCGCGGCGCTCGGCCCAGAGCATGATCACACCGCCCACTACCAAGGCCGCTGCCACCGTGATCGGGTTGAACAGGTATTCGTGGATCAGGTCGGCGAACAGCACGCCCAATACCACCGCCGGCATGAACGCCAGCAGCAGGTTGCCGGTGAAGCGCCGGGCCGTGGGCTGGCTGGTGAGGCCGAACACCACGTCCAGAATCTTGCGGCGAAACTCCCACACCACGGCCAGGATCGCGGCAAGCTGGATGATGATGTTGAAGGCGATGGCCCGTTCGCCATCAAAGCCGATCAGGTCGGCGACAATGATCTGGTGCCCGGTACTGGAGATCGGCAAGAACTCCGTCAACCCTTCGACCACGCCTAAGATGATTGCCTGTATGGCAGTCCAAAAATCCATCATTCCCCCGATGGAGCGCTGCTGCTTGCAGGCCCCTTGTTCTTGATTTGCTTGAAGTTGCCGCACGCGGCCCGGCTGTTTTACAGCGACAGTTGGGCGCAATGCCAGTGGAAAAGTTCACGCTGCCTAAAGGTTTCATCTTGCGCGGCCGAAATCCTATCAGAGCGGCTTTGCAATGGCTTGCGCCGCCTGCTGCAGAGAACGCCTAGACTAGCACTTAGCCATTAGTCGGGTGGGGGCCTGCCGCAAAGCATGCTTGGATGCACCTGAAGAACAAGAACAAGGCGGGAGTGCCTGGATGAAAACCCTGAGATCGATGTCGATCAGCCGTCGTCTATGGCTGATCCTGCTGGTGGCGGTTGCCATGCTGGTGGTACTGGGCCTGCTGATGCTGCGCCAGATCCACGGCGACCTGTACCAGGCCAAGGCGGAAAAGACCCGCCATGTGGTGCAGACTGCAGCCGGTGTACTGGCCTACTACCAGGGCCTGGAAGCGGCCGGCAGCTTGAGCCGCGATGCTGCCCAGCAACAGGCGTTGCAGGTGGTGCGCGCGCTGCGTTACGACCACGACGACTATTTCTGGATCAACGACCTGGGGCCGAAGATGATCATGCATCCGGCCAACCCCAAGCTCGACGGCCAGGACCTGTCTGCCATTCGCGACCCCGACGGCTTTGCCGTGTTCAACGAAATGGTCAGCCTGGCCCGCAGCCAGGGCGCCGGCCCGGTCAATTATCGCTGGCCCAAACCCGGCGCCAGCGAGCCGGTAGCGAAAACCTCTTATATCCAGTTGTTCAAGCCGTGGGGCTGGGTCATCGGCTCGGGCGTGTACATCGATGACGTGCAGGCCGAATTTGCCCGGCAATTGCGCGATGCCTCACTGGCGGGCCTGGGCATCGCCCTGCTGATGGCACTGCTGGTCATGCTGATTGCCCGCAGTATCGCCCGCCCCTTGCAAGAGGCCGTGCAGGCCATGGGCAACATCGCCAGCGGCGAAAGCGACCTGACCCGGCGCCTGGACACCCACGGTCGCGATGAAATCACCCACCTGGGCGAGCACTTCAACCGCTTCAACGGCAAGCTGCAGGGCGTGGTCGGTCAATTGCAGGGCGCCGCCCACGACCTGGCCCGGTCCGCCGGCCACGTCGGTGACAACGCCGGTGCCGCGCAGCAGCACAGTGCCCAGCAGTCACAACAGATGGACCAGGTTGCCACGGCCGTCAACGAAGTGACCTATGCCGTGCAAGACGTGGCCAAGACCGCCGAGCAGGCTGCGGGCGAAATGCGCGCGGCGCAGCAACAGGTGGAGCATGGCCAGCAGGCCATTCACGGCAGCCTCGAACAGATCGATCGCCTGTCGCTGACCATCGATCAGGCAGTCCAGGTGATTCGTGACCTGGCCGGGCACAGCACGCGCATTGGTGGCGTGCTCGACGTGATCCGCTCGATTGCCGAACAGACCAATCTGCTGGCCCTGAACGCGGCCATCGAAGCAGCCCGCGCCGGCGAGCAAGGCCGAGGTTTTGCCGTGGTCGCCGACGAGGTGCGCCTGCTGGCCCAGCGCACGGCCCAGTCCACGGCTGAAATCCACACCATGATCGAGCACCTGCAAGGCCAGTCGGACGCTGCGGTCAGGGCGATCGACACCAGCAGCGAGGCCTCGCGCCAGACTGTCGAGCAGGCCCGTGAGGCCGGTGCCAGCCTGGATGCCATCAGCCAGGCGCTGCATAACCTGACTGCGCTCAATGCGTCCATTGCCAGTGCAACCTTGCAACAGTCGCATGTGGTCGAAGAGATCAACCGCAATGTGCTGGACACTGCGGGCTTGTCCCAGCAGACCGCCGAAGCGGCGCGCCAGTCGAGTGATGCCGGGGCGGCGCTGGGGCGGTTGAGCGAGGAGTTGGAGCAACTGTTGCGGCAGTTCCGCGTATAGAGAGGCCTTGCCCTTGAGGGTGCCGCGTTGTAAGTGCGCTGCACCTACTCCTGGGACAATCGACAAGCTACAATCGCGCCCCTCTTCTCGCCTCGCCAAGGATCGCCGATGTCCGGCCTTGAACTCATCGCCGCCGTACTCGGCGTTACCGCCGTCTGGCTCACCGTCAAGCAGAACGCCTGGTGCTGGCCAATCGGCCTGGTCATGGTACTGATCTATGGCTGGCTGTTCTTCGAGGTAAAACTGTATTCGGGGATGTTGCTGCAGGTGGCCTACGCCATATTGCAGCTGTACGGCTGGTGGCAGTGGAAGCGCCCGGGCCGCTCGCAGGACGCCCGCCAGGTCTCGCGCCTGCAAACCCAGGCGCTCTTCACGGGCCTGGCGGTCGGCGCGCTGCTCAGCGCCGCCCTGGGTGCTGCCATGGCCAACTGGACCGACGCCGCCCTGCCCTGGCTGGACGCCACGCTGACCGGTTTCAGCCTGGTCGCGCAGCTATGGATGGCCCAGAAGCGCCTGCAGTGCTGGGCTTTGTGGGTAGTGGTGGACATCGTCTATGTCGGCCAGTACCTGCATCAGCAGCTGTACTTCACCGCTGGCTTCTTCGCGGTGCTTACCCTGATCGCCGTGCGAGGCTGGCTGGAATGGCGGCGTGACCCGGCACTGGTGCAAGCATGAAGGTGCTGGTGCTGTGCGGGCCGGAATCCAGTGGCAAGAGCTGGCTCAGTGGTGTGCTCCAGGCGCATTTCGGTGGGCGGGTGGTGGCCGAATACGTACGCCATTTCATCGATCAGGAAGGCCGTGATACCTGTTACGCCGACATCCCCGCTATCGCCCGCGGCCAGCTTGAATGGGAAGACCGCGCCCGCGCGCAAGCTCCAGAGCTGTTGATACTCGACACCCACCTGCTCAGCAACATGCTCTGGAGCCGCGCCCTGTTCGACGACTGCCCGGCCTGGCTGGAACAGGCCTTGCTTGCCCGGCACTACGATCTGCACCTGTTACTGAGCCCGCAAGGGGTGGACTGGGTTGCCGATGGCCAGCGCTGTCACCCGGACCTGGCCGATCGCCAGCGCTTTTTCGACGACAGCCTGCACTGGCTGCAGCACCACCGGCACACTTTTCAGGTGATTGATGGCAATTGGCCGCAACGCCAGTTGCAGGCGCTGCAAACGGTGGCTACGCTGCTTGATAGCGATACGCCAGCCTGCCCGACCGAGTGTTAAGCCCCTGACACACCCAGGTGGGTGATAGTCCCCGCAAATGCGGGGGTTTCCCCCGTTTCGGGGGCAGTGTCAAGTCCGTGAAACACCCTTGCAAAAATCCCTCCAAGCCATACCCATGCTGGCTCCAGCCCCTTCCGGCCTGAATAATCTGTATCAGCCCTGATACAGAAAATGCGAAACACTCCCAGCGTGTTGAGCTAACTCATTGATTCAAAATCAAATTCAAAACACGGCACAGCTTCTGCTCTCTTCTTCGCATCGCTGAATCGGACCAGCACGCCAAAGAAGGAATTGCCGTCGTGGGGATACTTGATAAAGGCGTCCATCGCCTCCTGCTAATCGCATGCGTTGTGGGGTCAGGGTTGACCCAGCCTGCCCAGGCTGAAAACGGGATCATCATCATTACCCGCGATGTGCAGACGCGCAACGCAGTCATCCCGCCGATGATTCCCGACCCCACCCCGACCACCGTCAATGCCAACCCCTCCGCGCAGATCCTCAGACAGACCCACGAACTGAGCGACGGTGACTTCGCCAGCATCAGCAGCGGTGCTGGCATCAGTGCCCTGGTCAATCAACAGACCAACAACCTGGGCGGCAATCTTACCAACCAGACTCAACTGCCCAACCTCGCTGGGGGGCGTGGCTCAGGTTCCGGCAACGGCATCTCGAACATGGTCAATTCAAGCGTCCAGCGCGGCCTGGCCCCGCTGCAAATCTTGACCGGAGGTAAATGAGATGAGGCCTACGCTGCTGCTTCTGGCCACGCTCTGCAGTGCGCCAGCCTTCGCTCAGTCCCCCGTGATCAACAACGCCAGCATCGACAGCTCGGGCAGCCAATACCAGGGCAACCTCACGGTCAATCAAGCTGCCGGCGACCTGCAGCAGCAGGCCAACGCCCGCGCCATCGCCGTGGGGCACGAGGCCAGCGCCACCACCCAGATAAGGCAACGGCTCGGCACCCCTGTCGACCGCGCCATGGATGCCAGCTCAAGCATCCAGGGCGATGCTTTCAGCCAAGGCAGTGGCGCGCTGGGGGTCAACCAGAGCGCCGGGGCCGGCACCCAGCAAGCCAACGCACTGCGCATCAGCCTCAGTACTCAACCGCAAAGCATCGACGACAGCGTCCTCATGCAACAGAACGTGGCGCTGCTCAACAACTCCGATCCAACTGACGCCGCATCCGGCCATCGCCAGGTCACCACCAGTGACCAGGCATTCACCGGTAGCCGTGGGGTGATTCAGGTGAATCAGAGTGCCGGGGTGGGAAACCGAATGGCCAACACCCTGAGCATACGGGTCGCGGACTGACCCAATCAGTTAAGAACAACACTTAACCTAAATAAAGTACGGAGAATCACCATGAAACCCTCGATGGCAATCAAGCCTCTGGTTTTCGCAATTGCTGCGGTCATGGCTGTTGCTGTACAAGCTGATCAGAACGACCGGCGTGGCGGGCACCACAATGGTCACCATAACAACGGGCAACACACTCCCCCTCCTACGAGGATCCCTGTGTACGCCACCGCCAATGCCTTCGACAGCCAAAGCAGCACCGACAACAGGATCACCAACCAAGGTACCGTCAACGAAGCTGAAATGAGCAGCTCGGCCACCGGCGCCAGTGGCAACGTCGGGGTCAACGTGGCAGCCGGTAACGGCAACCAGCAAGACAACGCCGCCGCCATCGCCAACGCAGCGTCCGACTCGAGCCTGGATAACAGCTTCGTGTTCGGCACCGCCGAAGCCACTGCCGACGTCCGTCAGCACAGCGACAACAACCGGGTCGACAACTGGTCTACCCAATCCTCCGCAGTGATGAGCGGATCGGGTGATGGCGCTTCCGGCAACGTCGGCGTCAACATTGCGGGCGGCGACCTCAACCAACAGAAAAACACCATGGCGATCGCCAACACCAATGCGCCATTGGGTAATGCCACCGCCACCGCTTCTGCCGACCAGAACGGCCCAGGCCTGATCGTGAACAACAGCGCCGACCGCACCTACCGTGTCGATACGCTGACCTTCACCACATCAGCCAGCGGTTCGAGCTCACGCGATGGCACGTTCACTTCGAGCGATGACCGAAGCTCGTCCTCAAGCTTCAGTGTGGCAGGTTCGCAAAGCGCAAGCTCCAGCGGCTCCAGTGGCTGGAACTCCAGTGGCTCGAGCAGCTCGAACGCCAGCGGCTCCAATAGCTCCAGTGCAAGCGGGTCCCACAACTCGAGTGCCAGCGGCTCCAATGGCTGGAATGCGAGCGGGTCCAACAGCGGCAGTGCTAGCTCGTCCAGCAGTGCCAGCCTGAACGCTACGCTTGCTGCCGCCGCCGATGCCACTCGGACCGTGACCACCGACGATGGCCGTCGTGAACGTACGCGTACCGACAGCTTCGATGGTTCGCTCAATGCATCGCTCGATGCCTCGATCGACAAATCGCATGAAAGCGCCTACGACTCCTCGTTCGAGAAAGCGTTCGACTCTTCCTACGACAAAACCCGCAGCTCTTCGTACGACAAGTCTCGCGACTCTTCGTACGAGAAGTCGCGCGACCGTTCGTATGAGAAAGCCCACGATTCTTCCTACGCAAACGCTTCGGAGTCTGCGTACGAAAAATCCGGCGAAAAAGCCAAGCAATCCTCGAACGACATTGCCAAGGCCTACAGCGAAAGCAGCTCGTACGACCTGAGCAATACCGTCTCGTTCCAGGTGCTGACCCCAACTGGCTGGGCTAACCCTGTGACCAACACTGCAACCCTGAGCGGTTCGGTGAATGGTGGCAGCGGCAACCTCGGCGTCAACGTAGCCGCAGGTGTGGGCAACCAGCAAAGCAACTCGCTGGCCATCTCCAACACCTCGTTCTGACGGCTGTGCACGCAAGGCCCCCCTCGGGGGGCCTTTCTTCAACAGAACAAGAAGGCATCCGATCATGCGCATTATTGCCCTGGCGTTGCTGCTGTGCCTGGCCAGCGTGAGCGAAGCTGCACAAATGCCACTGTCCGTGCTGCCGGGCGGCGCGGTGGTGTTCAAGCCGATCCAGAGCATTCGCGAGCGCAAGTTCGCCGACCTGGTGCAACAGAAAACCGACTTCAGCTGTGGCGCCGCCGCGCTGGCGACCATCCTGCGCCAGGCCTACTGGCTGGACGTGGACGAACAACACATCATCGAAGGCATGCTGGCGCACGCGGACCAGGACCTGGTGCGTACCCAGGGCTTCTCGATGCTGGACATGAAACGCTACGTGGAAAGCCTGGGCATGCGCGCCCGCGGTTACCGGGTGGCCCCCGAAACCCTGACCAGCATACGTATCCCGGTCGTGGTCCTGATGGACATCCGCGGCTACAAGCACTTCGTGGTCATGCAAAAGGTCGACAAGGGCTGGGTGTACATCGGCGACCCGGTACTGGGCCACAAGCGCTTCAAGGTCGACGACTTCGTCAAAGGCTGGAACGGCATCATCTTCGCCGTGATCGGCCAGGGCTATGACAAGAACAATGTCTTGCTCGACCCGCCTCTGCCACTGACCGCCAAGGGCCGCGTCAACAATTTCGCCCCGGTGCAGGACGCAGAGCTGATGGACTTCGGCTTCATCAAAAGCGACTTCTTCTAACGACTCTTCTAACGATAAGGGAGCATGACGCTCCGGGAGCAATCAATGAAGACTCCACTCTGGCTAGTCGTGGCATGCCTGGCCGCCAGCCTGCCGACCCATGCCGAGACGTTCAAACCCATCGAGCTGAAGGACCATGAACTGGCCAACCTGCGCGGTCGTTATGTGATGCCGGGGCGGATCGTCAGCTTTGGCATTGTCATGACCAGCACTTGGCAAAATGCCAAGGGCGACGTGATCGGCGCATCGTCCACCCTGCAAGTGCAGCAAAACACCATCAAGCCGCAGTTCTACGTGTCGATGATTGACGAGAAAGGCACCGGCGCGGCGCACTCGCAAAGCGCCAGCAGCGCCGCTGGCACCGGCACGGTCACCGGCGGTGGCGGGCTCAACACTACCGAAGGCGTGACCCAGGTCGTGCGCGCAGCGGGCGACAACAACACCGCCTACAACAACGTCGACATCAACGTCACCAAGGCCAACCAGGCGCCCGTGTCGCAGCCACAGGGCCAGGCCCTGACCGCCGGCTCGACCTTGGTCGGCGAAAACGGCGCAGGGGCATTGAGCGTTTCCTCGACCGGCGTGGGTGTGCAACTCAACATCAATGCCGCCAACAACCAGGGCACTAGCGTGCAGCGCCTGGCCCAAGGTGGCCTGATGCAGAACTCGACGTTGCTCGGCAACGGCAACCAGGTCAGCAACCTCACGTCGCTCAATGTCGTCATGCGCGAGAACGTACCCACCGCCGCTTCACTGAACGGTAGCCTCGACCAGCTCAAAGGTCTTCGCACTCTCGGATACTGATCTACGCTCAGTCTCATCAAAAGTAGTCGGAAGGGACGGCAAACCCATGCACCGATCGTTAACGTTCAGAGCTTTTGTCTGTTTGGCTACCTTGGCCCCGGCCACCTCCCTTTACGCAGCAGCAGACCCACAGGTCGAAGCGCTGAAACAAGAACTGATGGCGTTGAAACAGCGCTACGAAGCACAGCAGCAAGCGTTGATGGTGCTTGAACAGCGTGTTCGTCAGGTCGAGGAAGCGCCTGCGGCGCCGCCCCCCAAACGCCTGACCCGCTCCCCGGCCGAAACGGTCAAAGGTGGCCAGACCGTCGCTGCAGGGGCGCCGGGCACCACCGGCAGCTCCTACGGCCAATCACTCAAGGAAGACGCCGAGCCCGCACAGAGTGTGTCCAACCTGTACGACGAGGCCAGCGGCTTCTTTGGTGGCGGCAAGTTCAGCTTCGAAACCGGCGTTACCTACACCCATTACGATACCCGCGCACTGGTGCTCAATGGCTTTCTGGCACTGGATTCGATTTTCCTCGGCAACATCAACCTCGACCGTATCAAGGCCGACAACTGGACCCTGGACATGACCGCCCGCTATAACCTGGCGCAGCGTTGGCAGTTCGACATCAACGTCCCGGTGGTCTACCGCGAATCGACCTACTCGTCAGGCGGTGCAGGCGGTGCGGCCCCGGTTACCAGCGACGAAACCGTCACCCGTGACCCGGAAATCGGCGATATCAACGTGGGCGTTGCCTACAAATTCATGGACGAATCAGAAAACTGGCCTGATGCGGTGGCGACACTGCGGATCAAGGCGCCAACCGGCAAGGACCCCTACGGCATCAAGCTGCGCGAGGTGCCAGGCAACGACAACTTGTCGGTACCGGAAAGCCTGCCCACAGGCAACGGCGTCTGGGCGATCACGCCGGGCATCTCGCTGGTCAAGACCTTCGACCCCGCCGTACTTTTCGGCAGCCTGTCCTACACCTACAACATGGAGGACTCGTTCAGCGACATCAGCCCCCAGGTCAACAGCAAGGTGCCGGGTGACGTGAAGCTCGGTGACTCCTGGCAGATCGGCGCCGGTATCGCCTTTGCCTTGAACGAGAAGATGAGCATGTCGTTCTCCTTCTCCGACCAGTTTGCCCGCAAGAGCAAGATCAAGCCAGATGGCGGCGACTGGCAGTCGATCAGCAACAGTGACTACAACGCGGCCAACTTCAACATCGGCATGACCTTTGCTGCCAGTGACAACCTGACCATCGTCCCCAACCTATCCATTGGCCTGACCGACGATGCCCCAGACTTCTCCTTCAGCCTCAAATTCCCCTACTACTTCTGACCTGAACCCACCAGCCGGGCCTGCGCAAGCGCGCCCGCTTTTGGTTACCAGCCTTGTAGTGGCCCGCCTTCCCTGGCCCAGCCTGTTATCATTCAGCACAGATGTATGACGATTTAATGGCTAAAGGGAAGTTTTCTGTGAAGAACCTGTTCGACCACCCACGCACCCGGCTTGTCGCTTTGACGGGCCTGGTGCTGGTGATCCCACTGGGTACGCGCGCCATGCTGGGTTGGTCCAACCCGCTCGGCTATCTGTCCGACCTCGCCCTCGGCAGCCTGCTGGTCTTGCTGCTGCACCGCCGGCCGTGGTGGCTGGCCTTACCGGTGTTGCTGGCCTGGGCCGCACTCTGGGTGGCTTCGGCCGAGCTGGTAAGCGCGGTGGGCAGGTTGCCCACCAGCGCCGACCTCGGTTACCTCGCCGACCCACAATTCATGGAGAATTCCACCGGCGGCGGCCTCGCCCACGGCTGGTTGCCGGGCGTGTTGGCGGTCGGCCTGCTGGCCTGGCTGCTCAGTGTCTGGGGCAGCCGCAGCCAACCTGCCCCTGCCCTGCCGCGCAAGGCCTGGTCAGTCCCGCTGCTGCTGTTTGGTGCGCACTGGGGCAGCCAACACCTGCTGCCCTCCGACGCCGACCAATGGCGGCAATACAACCTCTCCCATCAGTTGCTGTCTGCCGGCGTCGGTAACCTGCAGCGCCAGGTACAGGGCTGGATGGGCCACGAACAGGTGACCACGCCGTTGGCCAGCAGCGGCCTGACCCAGTCCGACCTGCATGGCCAGAAGCTGCTCAAGGCGCCGGGCAGCGCCCGCAACCTGCTGGTGATCACCGTCGAAGGCATCCCCGGGGCCTACATTCGCCCCAACCGCCAGGCCCTGCACAGCCGTTTCGACGAAGACCTGATGCCAAAGCTCAGCCGCTGGGCCGAGCGTGGCATGAACACCCCGGACTACGTGTTGCATACCCACCAGACCATCCGTGGCCTCTACGCGATGCTCTGCGGTGACTACGACAAACTGGCCAACGGTACGCCCAAGGGTGTCGAACTGCTGACCCAGAACGAACGTAACCAGGCCTGCCTGCCGGCGCAATTGCGCCAGGCCGGGTTCACCACCCACTACCTGCAAGGTGCCGGCCTGCGCTTCATGGCCAAGGACCGCATCATGCCGCACATCGGCTTTGACTCGGTGCATGGCCTGGAATGGTTCCGTAACAAGAACTACCTGGACTTCCCGTGGGGCAAAGACGACCGTGCCTTCTTCGAAGGCGCCCTGGACTACGTCGGCCAGCTTCGAAAACAGGACAAACCCTGGATGCTGACCTTGCTCACCGTCGGCACCCACCAGCCCTATTCGGCACCGGCCGACTACCTTGAGCGCTACGACACGCCCAAGCAGGCTGCGGTCGCCTACCTGGACGACGCGATCGGCGCGTTTCTCGACAACCTCGAACGCCAGGGTGTGCTCAAGGACACCTTGGTGGTGGTGACCTCCGACGAGTCCCACGGCATCGACGGTGTGCGCCTGGCGTCGTCCTGGGGCTTCAACCTCACCCTGGCACCGGAGCAGGCGCAACTGCCGCACATCAAGCGTGGCACCTATGGCCATATCGACCTGACCACCTCCCTGCTCGACTACTTCGCCTTGCCGATCCCGGCCGCGCTGGGCGGGCGCTCGCTGTACCGCGACTACGACTCGGGCCGCGAAATGATCTCCTACACCAACGGCATGCTGCGCTACCACAACGGCCAGGGGGTGTTCACCGAGTGCGACTTCCAGCAGCGTTGCCGGCGCTATGCCAGTGAAGGCTTCATCGCCGACCAGGCGCGCTACCTCGGCCCTGGCGACAACATGCTCGGCCAGCAAATCGTAAGCCTGGCCGGGGTACTCGACCAGTCGCTGCTGCAAACGCCGCTCAACCTGCGCTACCAGTTTGGCGGCCCTTCGCCGATCCAGCTGCGCAAGCGCATTCACGATGACTGGGCCGACAACCTGATCGGTGCCCAGTACCTGGAGATGCCCGAGGGCTCGCATACCCGTGTACGAGTCAAGGTACGTTCACTGGACCCGCGACGTGCGGCCTACATCAAGCTCAAGGCCAAGCAACTGGAACAGGACGTGCCATTGGGGCTGCCCGAAGAGATTCGGGTGACGGCGGACCAGCCGCTGGAAATGGAGTTCGGCTTCGACAATCCGATCGAGCGCAAGGCGTTTTCCTTCCATTTGCTGGGCTACGGCGGCGGTGCGGTCGAGGTCAGTGACTTCAGCGTGATTACCGCATTGCCCGGGGAAGACAACGTGCAGGACGAACTGGCCGAAGGGCATATCGCGCATTCGGGCTGACGGCAAGCCCACCGTTCATCGCTCGGCCATCGCTGCCTGTCGATCCGGCCGAGCGCTGCTCGACTAGTGCTGAAACCCTTTCGCGGAGTCAGCGCCATGAGCACGCATGAAAACAGGCATGAGGTGGTATCCCGCAGCCAGTGGCTGGCCGCACGCCGGCAACTGTGGCTGCACGAAAAAGCCTTCACCCATCAACGCGACGCGTTGGCCGCAGCCCGTCGCGCCCTGCCTTGGGTCAAGGTCGAACAACCCTATCGCTTCCAAGGCCCCGAGGGCGAGCTGAGCCTGACTCAGCTGTTCGCTGGCCGCAGCCAATTGCTGCTCTATCACTTCATGTTTGTCGAGGGTTGGGATGAAGGTTGCCCAGGCTGCTCGTTCCTGGCCGACCATTTTGACGGCGCCAACCTGCACCTGGCGCATCACGACGTGTCACTGGTGGCCGTGTCGCGGGCACCCTACGCTGAATTCCAGTCCTTCCGCCAACGCATGGGCTGGCAGTTTCCCTGGTATTCGTCGGCGGGCAGCGGCTTCAACGAGGACTTTGGGGTCAGCGTTGGCAGCGAAGGCCCTCGGCAATACAACTATGAGCCCTACGCCGGCAGTGAAAGCGAGCTGCCAGGGCTGAGCGCGTTTTATCGGGACGATGACGGCAGCGTTTACCACACCTACTCGACCTATGCCCGTGGGTTGGACATTCTGGTCAATACCTACAACTTTCTCGACATCGCGCCATTGGGGCGCAATGAAGCCGGGACCATGGACTGGGTACGGCACCATGATCGCTATGAAGGGCAGCCTGGCACGGCGCATTGCTGTCACGATTGAGTGTTGGGGCCGCAAAGCGGCCCCCTGTATTTTCAGCCCCGCACGCCAAGCATGCCGCGCTCGATGATGAAATCGATCACCGCCTGCAAGCCCTCACCCTTCTTGAGGTTGCTGAAGGTCCAGGGCCGCTGCGGGCGCATGCGCTGGGTATCGCGCTCCATCACTTCCAGCGAAGCGCCGACATACGGCGCGAGGTCGGTCTTGTTGATCACCAGAAAGTCGGACTTGGTAATGCCAGGCCCGCCCTTGCGCGGGATCTTTTCACCCTCGGCAACATCGATCACGTAGATGGTCAGGTCGGCCAGCTCCGGGCTGAACGTGGCACTTAGGTTGTCGCCACCGCTCTCCACGAAGATCACTTCAAGGTTACCGAACTTGCGTGCCAAGGCTTCCACCGCCGCCAGGTTCATCGAGGCATCTTCGCGTATCGCCGTGTGCGGGCAACCGCCGGTTTCCACGCCAACAATGCGCTCGGGCTCAAGGGCGCCGGCTTCGGTGAGGATGCGCTGGTCTTCCTTGGTGTAGATATCGTTGGTCACTACGGCGATCTGGTAATGATCGCGCATGGCCTTGCACAGGGCTTCGAGCAGCGCGGTCTTGCCAGAGCCGACCGGGCCGCCGACACCGACGCGCAGGGGTTGTTGATAGCTTTGCATGAAGGCAGTCCTCAGGAGCGGAACAAACGGGTGTATTGGGTTTCATGACGCGATGAAGCGATTGCCAGCAATGGCAGGCCGCCACCGAGCTGGTCATCGCTCAGGGCCAGGGCATGGTCGAGCACAGCAGGCAGCGCTTGGCCAAGGTCGCGGAGCAAGGTTTGCGCCGCCTGCTGGCCGAACGGCACCAGCTTGACCCCGGCCATGACCGCGCCCTCCAGCCAGGCAAAACCAAGGCCCAACGCCAACTGGCGCAGCGGGATCGACCAGTGCGCGCCAAGCCAGGCCATGCCGCCCAGTTGTGTGAGTTCAAGGCTGGCCCGCCAGGCCGGCGCCTGCCCCAGTTGCCAGCCATCGAGCAGGCGCGCCAGCGCCGAACCGCGTTGCTGTTCTTCCAGGCGCAGCTCGGCGGTTTCGCGGTTGGCCAGCAGAAAGCGGCTCCAGTGGCTGAACGCATCGGCATCTGCGGCTTGGCAGGCCTGATACAGGCGCGCCAGCACGGGCCAGTCGATGCAGCCCAGGGTGTCGTGCAGTTGCTCGCGTTGCCAGGCGCTGAAGCTGCCGATATCCCGTACCCAGCCCGCTTCGACCGCCCACTCAAGGCCTTGCGAGTAGGTGAACCCACCCACTGGCAAACCTGGGCTGGCCAGTTGCAGCAGGCGCAGCAGCGCCAGGTCGCCGTCCATCAACCGGCCAGTACCAGTGCGGCGCCGGCCAGCAGGCCACCACCAAAGGCTTTTTGCAGGCCGCTGTGGCGGCGCAACAGGCAACCGACCGCGAACCCGGCCGCCAGCAGCAGGCCACTGACCGCCACAAAGCCCGCACTGAACTGCCAGAACGCGCTGGGCGTGGCCTCCACGCCATGCGCCCAACCGTGGAACAAGGCGAACACCGGCATGGCCAGCGCCAGCAACAGCTGGCGGCTGGGCAGCAACAGGGCGCCTGCAGCCACCAGCAACGACACGCTGATCATTGCCTCCATGCCCAGCACATCGCCAAACAGATGGCCGCACACCGCGCCCGCGAACATCGCCGCCAGGGTCGCCAAGGGCAACGCCAGGTTGCGTCGGGTCAGCGCAGCGAGCACGCCGGTGCCCAGCAGCATCAGCAGGTGATCGAGGCCGGTCAGCGGGTGCAACAGGCCATCCTGCAAGGGGTTGTTGTCGTGGCCCGGGTGGGCGAAGGCCGGCAGCGCCAGCATCAGCAGAAACAGGGCGAAAGTCTTTTTCATCGGTTGCTCCAGGGCAGTTCAGGAATGGGCAGGCAGGCGCACGAACGGGTGATCGTGGCCATGGCTGTGGCTATGCGGTGCGCTCTGGTAGGCGCCGGCCTCGGGCTCGAACGGCGCCTGCTCGGTGACCACCGTCAGGCCCAGGCCACGCAGCATGTCGTCGAGCACATAGTCGTGCTGGTAGCGCAACAGGCCGGGCTCGATCTGCAGCGGTACATGGCGATTGCCCAGGTGGTAGGCCGCGCGCGCAAGCAAGTGCGGGTCGACGCAACGCACCGTCGAGACCGTCTCGGGCGCGGCCAGCACCCGGATAACCTGGCCGCCGTCGGCATCGGCCAACAGTTCACCGCCGCGCAGCAAGTGGCCGCGCGCGAGCATCAGCCCGGCGTCGCGGCCATCGTCCAGGGTCACCCGCAAACGGCTCTTGATGCGGCTGTCCACATCCAGGGTGACGCTGCCGGTAACGGTTTCGGGAAGCGCGCCAAGCGCGGTGATCCGGCGATTAAGGACTATCATCTGTGCTCCTTCAGAACAGGAAGTAACGCTGGGCCAGCGGCAGTTCGCGGGCCGGTTCGCAGACCAGCAGCTCGCCATCGGCACGCACCTGGTAGGTTTGCGCATCGACCTCGATGACCGGCTGCAAGGTGTTGTGGACCATGTCGGCCTTGCGCACGCGCCTGCAGCCATGGGCCACGCCAATCAGGCTGCGCAGGTTCAGCGCCTGGGCCAGGCCGCGGTCCATGGCGGTCTGAGACAAAAACGTCATGCGCGTGGCATGGCGCGCCGCCCCCAGGGCGCCGAACATCGGCCGGTAATGCACCGGCTGCGGCGTAGGGATCGAGCCATTGATATCGCCCATCGGCGCGGTGACGATCATCCCGCCCTTGATCACCAACGCGGGCTTGACCGCGAAAAAGGCCGGCGCCCACAGCACCAGGTCGGCCAGCTTGCCCACCTCCACCGACCCCACCTCATGGGCAATGCCGTGGGTCAGCGCCGGGTTGAGGGTGTATTTGGCGATGTAGCGCTTGACCCGGAAGTTGTCGCTGTAGCTGCTGTCGGGGGCCAGTGGCCCACGGCGCAACTTCATCTGGTGGGCTACCTGCCAGGTACGCAGCACCACCTCGCCGACCCGGCCCATGGCCTGCGAGTCGGACGAGGTCATGGCGAAGGCGCCCATGTCGTGGAGGATGTCTTCGGCAGCAATGGTTTCGCGGCGGATGCGCGACTCGGCGAACGCCACGTCCTCGGCGATGCTCGGGTCCAGGTGGTGGCAGACCATGAGCATGTCCAGGTGTTCGTCGACCGTGTTGATGGTGTACGGCAAGGTTGGGTTGGTCGAGGACGGCAGCACGTTGGCCTGCCCTGCAGCGCGGATGATGTCCGGCGCATGGCCGCCGCCAGCGCCCTCGGTGTGGAAGGTATGGATGGTGCGGTCACCGATGGCCGCCAGGGTGTCTTCGATGCAACCGGACTCGTTGAGGGTGTCGGTGTGGATCGCCACCTGGATGTCCATCTCCTCGGCCACGCCCAGGCAACAGTCGATGGCCGCCGGGGTCGAGCCCCAGTCCTCGTGCAGCTTCAGGCCCACGGCACCGGCGGCGATCTGCTCGCGCAACGCCTCGGGGCGCGACGCATTGCCTTTGCCCAACAAGCCGATGTTGATCGGCAGGCTGTCGGCCGCCTGGAGCATGCGCGCCAGGTACCACGGCCCGGGCGTGCAGGTGGTGGCATTGGTGCCGGTGGCCGGCCCCGTGCCGCCGCCAATGAAGGTGGTTACGCCGCTGGTGAGTGCCTCCTCCACCTGCTGCGGGCAGATGAAATGGATGTGCGAATCGATACCGCCGGCCGTGACGATCTTGCCTTCAGCAGCAATCACTTCGGTACCCGGGCCAACCGGTACAGTGACACCCGGTTGCACATCGGGGTTGCCGGCCTTGCCTATCGCGGCAATGCGCCCGTGCTTGACGCCGATGTCGGCCTTGACGATGCCCCAGTGGTCGATGATCAACGCGTTGGTCAGCACCAGGTCCATGGCCTCAGCCGCCAGCATCTGGCCCTGCCCCATGCCGTCACGGATGACCTTGCCACCGCCAAACTTGACCTCTTCACCATACACCGTGAAGTCCTTCTCGACCTCGACCCAAAGCGCGGTATCGGCCAGGCGCACGCGGTCGCCGACGGTAGGGCCGAACATGTCGGCATAGGCGCGACGGGAAATACGGCTCATACCCTGCCCTCCAGTGCGCCCATCACCTTGCCCTGGAAACCATACACCTCACGCTTGCCGGCATAGGCCACCAGTTGCACGGTGCGGGCCTGGCCCGGTTCGAAGCGCACGGCGGTGCCGGCCGGGATGTCCAGGCGAAAGCCCAGGGTGGGCGCACGTTCGAACACCAGTGCGTCGTTGACTTCGTAGAAGTGATAGTGCGAGCCGACCTGCACCGGTCGGTCGCCATGGTTGGCCACACGGACGCTCACCGTCGCGCGGCCGCTGTTGAGTTCGATGTCGCCGGCGGCGACCTGGATTTCACCTGGGATCATGCGGGGCTCCTGGCCGGGTTCAGACGATGGGGTCATGCACGGTCACCAGCTTGGTGCCATCCGGGAAGGTCGCCTCGACCTGCACGTCGTGGATCATTTCGGCGATGCCTGGCATGACCTGCTCACGGTTCAGCACTTCGCGGCCCAGGCTCATCAGCTCGGCCACCGTGCGGCCATCACGGGCGCCTTCGAGCACGGCGGCACTGATCAGCGCCACCGCTTCCGGGTAGTTGAGTTTCAGGCCGCGGGCCAGGCGCCGCTCCGCCAGCAGCGCGGCGGTGAACAGCAGCAGTTTGTCTTTCTCTCTCGGGGTCAGCTCCATGGCGCTTCTCTCAGGTAGCCCAGATACGCGGCGGGCAGGCAGGCAGGCCGATAACGGCCGGGCGCAGGACATGCCACAGGCGTTGCAAGGTGTGTTGCAGGTGTTGGTTGTCGTGGTCGAGCAGGCGGATCACCAGCAGCGACCCAAGCAAGGTCGCCCCAGCGGGGTTGTCCAGTTCGTCGAGCAAGGCCCGGACGTGCTCCAGCAGTGCGGGGTCGGCCGGAGTGGCGCAGAAGGTGGCCAGCAGCGGGTGGCCGGCGAGCTTGTCCAGTTGCCCGCCTTCGATGCGCAGCCGTTCGTACAGGCCGGGGTCGTCGGGCATTTCGATGTGCAAGCGGCTGTCGAGGGCGCCGTGATCGAAGCGTTCGTTCATGACCGGGCGGCCCAGGCACAAGGTTTCCCAGGCCAGCAACCGGGCGCCCGGCGCCAGGGTGAAACGGCTGTCGAGGCTGGCGCGGGCACCGGCGAAGAAGATGCTGTCCTGGGGCAACCATTCCAGGGTGCTGTCGGCGCCCAGGTGAAAGCGCTGGGCCAAGCGCGCGGTCGGGCCGATGCTGCGGTAGAACTTGCTGGCGCCAGGCATGGTCAGCAACGCATGGCTGCCAGGCTCAAGGTGGATATCCAACTCCAGCCGGTCGCCGGCGACGATGCCACCAGGCGGGTGCAGCACATACACATGGCACGGCGCCCCCTCAGGATAGAAAGGCCGCTGCACCAAAAGAGGTCCGAAATGCCGCCGCGCACCAAGGCGGGTCACATCGTCGCGTCGGCTAAAACGCAACTGCAGGTAGGCGCTCCAGCCCGCATCGTCTTGCTGTTGTTCGATCTGCTCCGCGAGCGACATCCTGCGGCCCCTGAAATCCGTGACCTGACGGCCGCTTAGAGGGTCAGGCAGGCGGCACTGAAGCGCTGCCAGCCTGACCACTCGATCAAATTCTCAGGCTGGATATAGCAGGTTGCGGGCCAACTACGCAGGTGAACGAAGATGAAACCGTCAGCGCAGCCGCTCTGGCATCGGGCACACGGGGCTACGGCGCACAAAGCGGGGGCGCGCGCAGGCCCTGTTTCGGTGCCGGGCCAGCCGTTTCAGTAGTCGAAGCGGTCTACGGCCCGCCGGCGTTCGTTGTCATCGCGGCGGTCGTAACTGGCGGTGGTCTGGATATTGGCATGGTGCGCGAGCTTCTGGGCAATCGACAGGTCGTGCTCTTCGATCACCCGGGTGATGAACGCACGGCGAAAATCATGAGGCATGATCTTCACGCCAACCTGCGCACCCCGCTGGCGGGCAATGTAATAGATCGCATGCTTGGTGATGCGTGCGCGGGTAATGTGATTGCCGCGGCGAATGCGGTTGAACAGAAATGGGTCGTCGGGTGCGCCCTCCGGCAAGTCATCGCGGCGCAGGTCCAGCCACGCCTGCAGCTTTTCGAACGCCCAAGGTGGCGCGTACTTGATCAACTGCCGGTTGCCCTTGCCCAGCACCTGCAGGCTGCGGGCTTCGAAGTCTACCTGGCTCAGGTCGATGTCCACCGACTCCGACTTGCGCATACCGGTGCCATACAGCAAGGCGATGATCGCCGCGTCGCGCACGCCTTGCGGCCGGGGATCGGCGGCGCACACCTCCATCAACTCGCGGATCAAGCTTCGGCGCAGGTTGCGCCCCGGTGGCAGGCGGCTGCCGGTGGCGGGCTTGACCTCGCGGATCCTCAGCAACTGTTCGTGGTCGATCAGGCCCTGGCGCCACGCCTCGTTCATCACCCCGCGTATTGCATTCACATACAGCGACGAACTGTTGGGGGCATAGCCATCTTCACGCAACGCAGCCACAAGGGCGATCACGTGGCCTGGGTCGAGCCGGTGCCACGGCACATCGACGATATTGCAGTCGGCAAAGCCCAGCCGGTCAGCGGCGTCCTGAAGGATGTAGCGCATGGTTTGCTGGCTGGAGGGGGCCAGGCGGGCCATGTACTGCAGCAGGGGGTTTTTCGAGAAATCGGTCACAACGTGAATCCTGTAGCGACGCTTGGACCGGTACGGGGACAGGCACAGCGCTAAGCGAGTCGGTGCATGGCCATCACCTTGATATTCAAGGAGATGTGCGAAGGTTCGGGGCGTGATCTTACCCCAATTGACAGCCGCTGAATGAAAGAAGGACTGCCGGCAAGTGTGGTGTTTCATTGGTACTTCTGAAACACCACACTAGTTAATAGCCGTCTGCCACCATCCGGGAAACATCTGCTGCACCCGCGCCTCGGCAAAGCGTTCGTCGATCAGCACCAGCACGCCTTGGTCCTGATCCCCGCGTATGACCCTGCCCGCCGCCTGAATGACCTTGCGCACGCCTGGGTACAGATAGGCATAGTCAAAACCGGCGCCAAACTGGCGCCCCAGGCGCTGCTTGAACTGTTCGTTGACGGGGTTGACCTGGGGCAGGCCGAGTGTGGCGACAAACGCCCCGATCAACCGTGTGCCGGGTAAATCCACACCTTCCCCAAACGCCCCGCCCAGCACCGCAAAGCCAACGCCGCAGCCGTCCAGCACAAAACGATCGAGAAATGCCTGACGCGCCGCTTCGTCCATGCCCGCCGCTTGGGCCCAGTGGGGAATGTGGCCGTAACGCTCAGCCAACAAAGCGACCACTTGTTGCAAGTATTCGAAGCTGCTGAAAAACGCCAGGTAGTTGCCGGGCTTGCGCTGATACTGCTCGGCGATCAGTTCGACAATCGGTGCCAGCGAGGCGTGGCGCTCACGATAACGGGTCGACACCTGGCTGGCGATGCGCACTTCGAGCTGCTCGGCGCGGAACGGCGCCGCCACTTCCAGCCAGGCCGTGTCGGCCGGCATGCCGAGCAGGTCACTGTAGAAATGCCGTGGACTCAGCGTGGCGGAAAACAGCGTTACGCTGCGCGCCGCCTGCATGCGAGGCGCCAACAGCCGCGCCGGGGTGATATTGCGCAGACACAGGGTCGCCAGCCGCCGCTTGCGCAGGCTGTCGCGCACGGTGATGTCGAAGATGAAATGCTCGTCGAACAGTTCAGCGACCCGACAGAATTGCAACGCCTGGTAGAAAAACTGCAGCACCTGCGCATCCACCTCGGCAGGTGCCTGATTCAAGCGCTCCTGAATCAGCCCGATGCATTGCTGCAAGGCACGCAAGAAGGCATCCGGCAACTGCTCGCTGGCCTGATACGGCGCCCGCTGCTCTTTGTACAACGCGTTCCACTGCCGGTTGAGGCGGTCCAGCGCACTGCTCAACCCTTGTGGCTTGCTCTGGCGCAAGGCAAGCAACTGGCCTTGATCCAGGCTGGCGCTGTACATGCCGCGACCGCGCTCGACCAGGTTGTGCGCTTCGTCCACCAGCACCGCCACCCGCCATTGGTTGGCCTGGGCCAGGCTGAACAGCAAGGCATGGGCATCGAAGTAATAGTTGTAATCGGCCACCACCAGGTCCACCCAGCGGGCCATTTCCTGGCCTAAGTAGTACGGGCATACCTGATGCGCCAAGGCCACTTCGCGCAGCTGGGCACGGTCCAGCAAGGGCAACCCTGCCGCCGCCTCGCGGGCAGCGGGCAGGCGGTCGTAGAAACCCTGCGCCAAGGGGCAGGACTCGCCATGGCAGGCCTTGTCGGGGTGCTCGCAGGCCTTGTCACGGGCAATCAGCTCCAGGGTGCGCAAGGCCGGTTGCGGTGTGGCATCGGTAATCTGGCGCATGGCATCGAGGGCCAGCGCCCGGCCCGGTGTCTTGGCGGTGAGGAAGAACACTTTGTCGAGTTGCTGCGGCACCATCGCCTTGAGCAACGGGAACAAGGTACCCAGCGTCTTGCCGATGCCGGTACTGGCCTGCGCCATCAGGCAGCGGCCTGTGCTCACCGCCTTGTACAGGGTCTCGGCCAACTGGCGCTGGCCCTGGCGGAACTGTGCATAGGGGAAGCCCAGGGCCTGCAGACCGCGGTCGCGCTCGGCCAGGCGCTGTTGCTGATGCTCGGCCCAGCGCAGAAAGCGCCGGCACTGGGTCTCGAAGAAGGCTTGCAGCTCGGCAGCACTGTGGTGCTCGCTGATCAGCGTCTGGCCGTCACTGTCCACGTCCAGGTACACCAAAGCCACATCGATTTCCGGCAATTGCCGCGCCTGGCACATCAGCCAGGCATAGACCTTGGCCTGCGCCCAGTGCAGCTGACGATGGTTGGCCGGCTGGCGCGCGAGGTCGCCGCGGTAGGTCTTGATCTCTTCCAGGCGATTGCAGCTGGGGTCGTAACCGTCGGCGCGGCCTCGCACCCTGAGGCTTTCGAACTGGCCTTCGAGGGCAACTTCCGACTCATAGTCGGCGGCGCGCCGCGCCACCACCCGCCGATGCCCTTCCATACCCTCCTGGGCGGTGGGCGATGGGGTAAAGCGCAGGTCCAGGTCGCCGACCTTGGCACTGAACTCGCACAAGGCGCGTACAGCTACGCTGTAGCTCACGCCGCCTCGCTCCAGCGCACATGGCACACCGCAACGGGCAGGCCCTGCGCACGGCAGAACTCCAGCCAGCGTAACTGGTTGTCTTGCAGGCGGTCGCCCGGCCCCTTGACCTCGACCATGCGATAACCACCCTGGTCGGGCCAGAACTGGATCAGGTCGGGCATGCCGGCGCGGTTGTTGCGGATGTCCTGCAACAGCCGCAGGAAGCATTGCTTCAGATGGGCGGGCGGCAGGCAGGCCAGCGCCTGTTCAAGCAAGGTTTCGCTGAGCATGGGCCAGAACACGAACGGCGACTGCAGGCCTTGCTTGGCGGCATAGCAGTCGAGAATGGCCTGGCGATGGCTGCCATCGTCCAACCGCCCCAGGCAACGCTCGAACTGGGCACTGCGCCGTTGCTGGAAGTCGCTGTCGTGCAAGTCCTGGGGGGCGGCCTGAAACGGGTTGAAGAACGCGCCCGGTACCGGCGCGAAAATCGCTTCCCAGCACAACAGGCCGAACAGGCTGTTGAACAACGTGTTTTCCACGTAATGAACCTGCCCTCCGGCCTCGGCCAAGTGTTGGCGCACGGCCTCCTCGACGCCCAAGGCGGCGTGCTCGCGGGGCAGCTCCAGTTCGATCAGTTGCAGTTGCGCTGCGCGCTGGCGCCGTTGCGGCGGCCCGCCGAGCTTGCGCGCCAGGCGCGGCAGCATGCGTTCGAGCGCCTGCACCTCCAGCGCGTTGGCCGGGGCCGCAGCCAGTTGCAGGGCAAGCGCATGTGCCTGTGGCCACTGTTCGCTGCGCTCCAGCACGCGTACCTGGCGGATACGCGCCTGGGCATGGCTGCACTGGCCATACACGGCCATGGCCTGGTCCCAGTCACCCTGCCGTTCGCATTGCTGGCCCAGGGCGAACAGCAGGCGGGCATGGCGCCGGGCCAACCACGGGTTGTCACTGTGCAGCCCTGTCATCGCGCCGAGGATCGACAGCGGCTCGTCACCTTGCTCCAGCCGCTCGGCGCACTGGTGCAAAGCCATGGCCAAGTCGACCTCGGCGCGATGGCGCAGGGCCCGCGAATCGCTGCTGAAAGGCACGCGCTCGTAGCGCAACAGGCCAAGGTCGGCGAGCACGAAGTCCGACCAGTCCTGGTACAGGTTGCCGAAGAACAACAGGCGCATGCGGTCACACAACGGTTGCAGGCACCACTGGAAGATGCGCACGTCGCTGTCGGCAAACCACTGCGTCAACGGCCGGGGCGCGAGCCCCAGGGGTTGCAGCTGTGCGAGCAGGTCGTGCTTGGCGGCCCGTGGGCGGCTCAACTGCCCGGCGAAGCACTGCGCCAGCTCGTCCTTGCGCAGCATGGTGAACAGCTGTTCCAGCGCCAATTGTGCAGGCTCCCGCACCCATCCCAAGGCCTGCAGCGGCTGCAAGGCCTGCTCGGTATCGCCGACTTCGGCGTACACAAGCTTGTCACTGCGAAACAGCTCGCCCTTGCGCATAACCATACGCACCATCAGGGCCTGGGCGCGGCTGTCCAATTGGGCAAAGGCCTGGATGAACGCCAGCTCCTGCTCGTCGAGCAGGTCGTCATAGCGCTGTTCGACCCATGACAGCACCTGGCGGAAGTTGTGCAGGTAATAGAACGGGTCGTCGACGGAATGGGCAATCACGGGGCGAGGTCGGGCAGTGGAGAAAGGATACTGGTTATACATACAGATAGACGGGCCTGGCAATAGCCGTAGGTCCGTTCTGTTGTATGGGGGGCGGGCTTGCGTCGCGAAAGGCCGCCCCACAGGGATCTGCGCGCGCCGGATCGATTACTCGGTCACACCTGCTAGTGTCCCCGACTCGACCTTGGCACTGCCGATCGGCGCCTTCAGCAGCAGGAAGTAAGCCACCGCCGAGCACAGCGCCACGATCGCGCTGATCATGAACGCCGTGTTGAACGAGCCCGAGTACTGAATGCTGAAGCCGGTGACGATCGGTGCCACGGAGCCTGCAATGTAGCCGCCGAAGTTCTGGATCGAGCCGAAGGACGCCACCCGCGGGCTGTCGACGATGGTGTTGACGATCATCCAGGCGGTGGCACTGGCCATGTTGATGCTGAACAGCGCCAGGCACAGCAGGATCACGCAGCCGGTCAGGCCGCTGACGTAGGACAACGGCAGGGTGAACAGCGCGGCCAGCACCAGGCCGGTGATGACGCTGAACTTGCGGCTGCCAAGGATGCTCATGCCCCGCTTGACCAGCAGGTCGCAGAAGCGCCCGGCTACGATCGTGCCCGCCGCACCGAAGCCATAGGCCAGCGACACCACCCAGGCAGTCTTGTACAGGTCCAGCCCGTGCTCACGTTCGAAGTAACCGGGCAACCAGGTCAGGTGCAGCCAGAGCATGTAGATCACGCCCATGAAGCCCAGTACCGCCCCCCAGGTGCTGCGGTGCTTGAACAGGTCGAGCCAGCCCGCGAAGTACGAAGGCTTCGCCGCCTGCGGGATGGCCGTGGCTGGCGATTGCTTGTGCGCGCTCGGCAGCGGTTTGCCTTCGGCGGCGAGCTCGGCCAGGTACTGCGCCTTGCTCTTGTAGAAGGTCAGCCAGCACAGCGCCAGCACCACGCCGATCAGGCCGGTAATGATGAACATGCCACGCCAGCCGAAATTGACCATGAACAGGGTCAGCAAGGGCGGCGCCAGGCATGGGCCCAGGCAGGTCGAGGACCAGACGATGCCAGTCGGGGTACCGCGTTCATTGGCATCGAACCATTCGGACAAGGCCTTGGCCGCCGACGGGAACATCGGCGCCTCGCCAATCCCCAGCAACACACGCAGGCCCATGAAGCCGGCAAAGCTGTTGACCATGCCGAAAGTGGCCTGGGCCACCGACCAGGCCAGCAACGAGGCGCCCAGGGCGATCTTGCTGCCCAGGCGGTCGATGATCATGCCCATCGGCAACTGGGCAAAGGCGTAGGCGATGGAAAACGCCGACAACAGAATGCCCATCTGCGAGGGGCTGATCATCATGTCTTTCTGGATCGAGGTGTTGGCGATCGACAGCGCGCTGCGGTCCAGGTAGTTGACGATGCCGATCAACAGCAGGAACACGACGGTGAGGCGCTGATACTTCTTCATAGGGTTCATTGGGTGGCCTTTATTATTATTGTTGCAGCGCCTTCAGCGCCTTGGCGGTCCATCTATCCTGTTACGTTCATCCCTGGGGCACGGCAGCCGTCAAGGTTGGCGTGCCGTCACCGCTGCTTCGAGCAGGCCGCGCCGGCTCAGGCTGTCGATCAGCGCGCGCAGGCCGAAGCCCCATTGCGGCGCCTGGTCGCTGGTGGTCACACGGTTGCACAAGGTACCCAGTTGCGCGTTGCTGATGGCGACCAGGTCGCCTGGCTTGTGGGTGAAGCCGTTGCCGGGCTGGTCGCGGTCCTGCTTGGGGGCGAACAGAGTACCGAGAAACAGCACCAGCCCGTCGGGGTACTGGTGGTTTTCGTTGAGGGTCTGCTGCACCAGGTCTTGCGGGTCACGGCTGATCTGGCGCATGGAGCTGCGGCCAGCAAGAATGAAGCCGTCCTGGCCTTCGACACGCAAGTCCACTTCGGCGTTACGCACATCGTCCAGGCCAAAGCTTTCATCGAACAGGCGCAGCAATGGCCCCAGCGCGGTGGAGGCGTTGTTGTCCTTGGCCTTGGACAGCAGCAAGGCACTGCGCCCCTCGAAGTCGCGCAGGTTGACATCGTTACCCAGCATGGCGCCCTTGATGCTGCCGTCGCTCGATACCGCCAGCACCACTTCCGGCTCCGGGTTGTTCCAGCTGGACTTGGGATGGATGCCGATGTCGGCGCCATGCCCGACCGCCGACAGCGGCTGCGCCTTGGTGAACACTTCGGCGTCCGGGCCAATGCCCACTTCCAGGTATTGCGACCACAGGCCCTGCTCCACCAGCACCTTGCGCAGCGCTTCGGCCTGGGCAGAACCCGGGATGATCTGCGAGAGGTCCGCACCGATGCGGCTGGCCAGGGTGTCGCGGATGGCATCGGCCTTGGCCGGGTCGCCCTTGGCCTGCTCTTCCACCACCCGCTCCAGCAGGCTGGCGGCAAAGGTCACACCGGCGGCCTTGACCGCTTGCAGGTCGATCGGCGCCAGCAGCCAGGGCAAACGTGCGTCACGCTGGCTGGGGTCGCTGTTGCGCAGCAACGCCGGCAGAGCGATCAACGCCTCGGGCAACGGCAGCGCGCGCAGATAAGCAACCGGGTCGGCCACTTCGAGCAAGGCCGAAACGGTCGCTACATGGGCGCTGATATCGTGCACGGCGCCCGCTTTGACCAGCACCACGGCGGGGCCCTGATCGGGCAGCCAGACCCGGCCGACCCAGGTGCCGCTGTCGAACACGGCGATGTCGTGGCTTAGTTGCAGCGGTGGCGTGGCATTCGATTGGTCGGTCATGTGGGTACCCTTGTTGTCATTGTCATTCATTGAGCCAGCGCCTGCGAAAGTGGCGCCAGTTGCAACTGCCCAGCCAACTGGTCGAGGTCATCGAGCACGTGCGCCGACAGGCTCACCCCCTCCTCCAGCGCGTGTCGGCGCAAGGCCAGGCCGGCCTGGCCTGGCAGGCGTACCGGGCGTTCGGGGTCTACCGGGCGGCTGGCGAGGACCAATTGGCCGAGGAAGCTGGTTTCGTCGGTGAATGCTTGCAGGCCGCCGAAAAAGCGCGGGTCGATGACCACGGCGGTGGCCGACGCGCCCCACTGGTCCGGGGCGTCCTTGCGACCATGGCCAGCCAGCCCCGAGGTCAGCGCCTCGACCAGAATCGCCAAGGCAAAGCCCTTGTGACCAAAGGCCTGGCCGCCCAGCGGCAGGATGCTGCCCTGCGGCTGGCTGAAGAAGTCGCGCGGGTCATCGCTCAGTTGGCCGTCGTTGCTCATCAGCACCGGGTGCGGCAGCTTGCTGCCGGCATCACGGCACTGGCCGACCAGGCCCAGGGTCACGGTGGACATGCTCACATCCAGCAGGATCGGCTCGCCCTGGGTCGGTATGCCGGCGGCAATCGGGTTGGGCGTGAACACCGGGTCGACCCCGCCATGGGCACAGACCAGCCCCACCGACGGGTCCGACGAATACACCAGGGCCACCAGGCCACGGTCGGTGTAGGGTTTCAGGTACGCTGCCAGGCAGCCGATGTGCGCGGCCCGGCGCACCACAGCAATGCCGATGCCCTGTGCACTGGCCCCTGTGGCCGCGCAGTCGAGGGCGCGGCTGACGCAGTAAGGGCCGAGCAGGTAATGGCCGTCGAACAGGCTGGAGACCCCGCTGTCCGACACCTGCTCCAGCGCCTGGGCTTGCGCCTTGACCTGCCCGCTGAGCATACCGCCGATATAGCGGCTGACCAGGTTCAGGCCATGGGTGCGATGGCCCAGCACTTCGCCTTCGAGCAGCACCTGGGTCACCACTTGGGCGACCTCGGCATCGGCACCTGCTTTTTCGAACAGTTGCTCGACGAAAGCAGTGATTACCTGCACGTCGTAGCGTCTGGTTTGAGTCATGCCTGGCACTCCACGATCAGTTCAGGGCCGCGCGGCTTGGCTTGCCATCGACCAGGCGCTGTATGCCCAGCGGGTTGGCGTTCTGCAAGGCGGCGGGCAGCAAGGCATCCGGCACGTTCTGGTAGCACACCGGGCGCAGAAAGCGGTCGATGGCCAGGGTGCCGACCGAGGTGCCACGGGCGTCCGAAGTGGCCGGATACGGGCCACCGTGCACCATCGCATCGCACACCTCGACCCCGGTGGGGTAGCCGTTGAGCAGAACGCGACCGACTTTCTCTTCCAACGCACCGAGCAGATGGCCGTAGCCCGCGAGGTCCGCATCGTCCGCCAGCAGCGTGGCGGTCAATTGCCCGCGCAAGGCCGCGACCGCACGCAGCAGCTCGGCGTCGTCGGCTACCTGAACCACTACCGTGCAAGGGCCGAACACTTCTTCCTGAAGCAGCTCGTCCTGCTCCAGCAGCAGGCTGACATCGGCCTCGAACAGGTGCGGCTGGGCCTGATTACCCTGTTGCGCCAGGCCACTCAACCGCTTCACCCCCGGGTGGGCAGCCAAGGCCTGCAGGCCTTTGCCGTAGCTGTTCAAGGTGCCGGCGTTGAGCATGGTCTGTGGCGCTTGGTCAGCCATGTGCCCGGCCAACTGCTCGATGAAAGCATTGAACGCCGGTGAGCGAATGCCCAGGACCAAGCCCGGGTTGGTGCAGAACTGGCCACAGCCCTGCACCACCGAAGCGGTGAGTTCCTTGGCCAGTTGCGCGCCGCGGTTGGCCAAGGCCTGAGGCAGTACCAGCACCGGGTTGATACTCGACATTTCGGCGAATACCGGTATCGGCTGTGGCCTTGCCGCCGCCATGTCGCACAGCGCACGCCCGCCCTTGAGCGAACCGGTGAAGCCCACTGCCTGGATGCCAGGGTGCTTGACCAGTGCCTCGCCAACGCCGCCACCGAAGATCATGTTGAACACACCGGCCGGCATGCCGGTGCGTTCAGCGGCCCGGATCACGGCCTCGGCGACCCGCTCGGCGGTGGCCATATGGCCGCTGTGGGCCTTGAAAACGACCGGGCAACCGGCCGCCAGGGCCGCTGCGGTGTCACCCCCCGCCGTGGAGAACGCCAGGGGGAAGTTGCTAGCCCCAAATACCGCCACCGGGCCTACGCCAATGCGGTACTGGCGCAAATCAGGCCGTGGCAGAGGCGTACGGGCAGGCAGTGCCTGGTCGATGCGGGCGCCATAGAAGTCACCCCGGCGCAGCACCTGGGCGAACAGGCGCATCTGCCCGCTGGTACGGCCGCGCTCGCCGAGGATACGGGCCGTTGGCAGAGCCGTTTCCTGGCAGGTCAAAGCGATGAAGTCTTCGCCGAGGGCGTCGAGCTCGTCGGCAGTGGCCTCCAGGAACTCGGCGCGGCGCACGGATGCCAGGTTGCGAAACAGCGGGAAGGCCGCAGAGGCAGCATTCACGGCGTTGTCGACCTCGGCCAGGGTAGCCTGGTGGAAAGCGACCGACAGGCGTTCACCGGTGTGGGCATCGACGCTGTAGACCAGGGTCTGGCCCTGAGCGCTGCGCTGGCCGGCAATGAAGTTGTATCCGCTAACGTGCATAGGGGTTGCCTCAAAAATCAGGAATGGGCTGTCGATCAGGTCACGGCGCCGATCTGCCAGGGCACGAACTCGTTCTGCCCGTAGCCGTGCTGTTCGCTTTTGCTGCGCGCGCCGGACGCGATGCGCAGCATCTGATCGAAGATGTACGCGCCGCGCTCTTCGATGCTGGTGGAGCCATCGGCGATGCCACCGCAGTTGACGTCCATGTCTTCTTCCTGGTGCTCGAACACCCGGTTGTTGGTCGCCAGCTTGATGGACGGTGCCGGCGCGCAGCCGTAGGCCGAGCCGCGGCCGGTGGTGAAGGCGATCAGGTTGGCGCCGCCGGCAACTTGGCCAGTGGCCGAGACCGGGTCGTAGCCCGGCGTGTCCATGAACACCAGGCCCTGGGCCCGCACCGCTTCTGCGTACTGGTAGACATCGACCAGGTTGCTGGAACCGGCCTTGGCCACCGCGCCCAGCGACTTCTCGAGGATGGTGGTGAGGCCACCGGCCTTGTTGCCGGCCGAAGGGTTGTTGTTCAGTTCGGCATTCATGCGCTGGCAGTAGTCTTCCCACCAGTGGATGCGGGCGACCAGCTTCTCGCCCACCTCACGGCTGACCGCGCGACGGGTCAGCAGGTGCTCCGCGCCATAGATTTCAGGTGTTTCGGAAAGGATCGCCGTACCACCAGCGGCCACCAGGCGGTCGACGGCATTGCCCAACGCCGGGTTGGCGGTGATCCCCGAGTAGCCATCGGACCCACCACATTGCAGGCCTACGATCAGGTGGCGCGCACTGACCGGCTCGCGCTGCACCTGATTGGCCTCGGCCAGCAGCCCCTTGACCTGCTCGATGCCGGCGGCGATGGTCTTCGAGGTGCCACCGATGCCTTGGATGGTAAAGGCGCGCAGCTGGGTGCTGGTGGTCAGCCCCTGGGTTTCGAGCAGGCTTTCGATCTGGTTGGTTTCACAGCCAAGGCCGATGATCAGCACGGCAGCGAAATTGGCGTGTACGGCATAACCCGCCAGGGTGCGACGCAACAAGCTCAGCGCCTCGCCAGAGGGGTCGACCGCGCAGCCGGCGCCGTGGGTCAATGCCACCACGCCATCGATGTTGGGGTAGTCGGCCAAGGCTGCGGGGTGAATGTCGCGGCGAAAGTGGTCGGCCACGGCCCGGGCCACGGTCGCCGAGCAGTTCACCGAGGTGAGAATGCCAATGTAGTTGCGGGTGGCCACCCGCCCATCGGCACGCACGATGCCCTCGAACACCGCCTCGCGGCTCGGCGTGCTGCGGGCATCGACGCCAAAGGCGTAGTCACGGGCGAAATCGCCCATCTGCACGTTGTGGACGTGTACATGGTCGCCAGCGTCGATGGGCTGGGACGCAAAACCGATGATCTGGCCATAGCGGCGCAGGGGCTGGCCCTGCGCCACACGCTGCGTGGCCACTTTGTGCCCCGAGGGGATCGCCTGGCGCACGGTGATCGCCTCGGCGTCCAGGTGCAGGCCTTCAGGCAAGGCTTGGCGGGCGATTAGGACGTTGTCCAGCGGGTTGAGGCGGATGACGGCAAGGTCACCGGATCGGGCAATCAGTTGCATGGGACCTCTCAGGGCGGTGCGGCTGACTTCTTGTTATGGCGACGCCCGTTCGATGCCGGGCGAATCTGCGACCACTGTAAGAAGCCTTGCGCAACATTCCCAATGAGATGATCCGATCACGCGATAACTCTGGGTTATCGATACCGCCTGTCAGCGGTGATTTATCAATCGCTTGGCGCCCCTGGCGCGTCACGCCGTTGCTGCGCGAAGTCGAGCAGAATGTCGACGAACTCCCGGGCCGACGGGGTCAGCGGCTCGTCCTTGCGGGTGACGATGCCGTATTCCAGTGCCGGCAAGTGCAAGGGGCTTTGCAACTCCTTGAACTGGCCGCTGTTCAGTTGCGCGGCGACCATCGACCTGGGCAGCATGGCGATCATCGGGCCGGACTGCAGCAACTGCAGGAACATCGGCATCGAAATGGTCTCGACGCTGTCCGCCGGCGTGGCAATGCCGGCAACCCTGAACGCCTGCTCCAGGCGGTTGCGGATCGGCGTACCCACGGGGTACAGCACCCATGGCCAGTCACCCAGGGCCTCCAACGGGGTGCTGGCAAGGGCATTGAGCGGGTGGCGGCTGTTGACCACCAGGCTGAAGGGCTCGGGCTCCAGGGGCTGATAATCGAACAACTGGCTGAAGCGCTCTTCGGTGAAGCGGCCGATAATGATATCGAGCTTGTTCTGCTCCAGCATGGCCAGCAGATGGTCACTGGAGTGCTCCACCACCTCGATCGACAGCAACGGGCTGCGCGCCTTGATGGCGGCAATCGCCTGGGGCAGCACCACGGGGGTAGCCGCGAAAATACCGCCAACCCGGATAAACCCATGCCCGCCTTTGCGCAGCCGGTTGACCTGGTCGACGAACTGCTGCGAGTCGGCCAGCACCCCCTGGGCGTAGCGCACCACGTACTCGCCAAGCTCGGTAGGCGGCATGCTGCGTGGCAGGCGCTCGAACAAAGCAAAGCCGAACTGCTCTTCCAGGTCCCGCAGCATCTTGCTCAGGGCAGGTTGGCTGAGGTTCATGCGGGTGGCGGTGGCGTGCATGTTACGAGTACGTGCCAGGGTGTCGATCAGCACCAGGTGCTTGAAGCGGACCCAGTTGCAGAAGCTGGAATGGGTAATGTCCGACGGCATCAGAGGGCAACCTCGAAAAGGTGTGAAGGCATGGCTATTGCGCCCGCAGGTACTGCAGCAAGCGGTCCAGGGCCACGGAATTGGGCCGCGAGCGCAGGGTCAGCAAGCCCAGGTTGGCCATGGTGATCGGCAGCTCCACCGGCAGGATGGCGACCATGCCGTAGCGCGCATAGTGCTGGGCCACATCGTTGGGCACCACGGCAATCATTTCGGAGGCTTCGAGCATGGCGGTGGTGGCCAGGATCGAGGCGGTTTCGACGATGTCCAGCGACTGCACCATGCCGCCCGCCTGCAAGGCGCTCTCGACCCGCCGGCGCATGGGGCTGCCGATGGGGTGCAGGATCCAGGTCAGGGCCACCAGGTCTGCCAGCTGCAATGCCTTGGCGTTGGCCAACGGGTGCCCGGCGCGGGCGATCACGCGCATCTGCTCACCCCCGTCGAACAGTTCGATGTTCAGGTCCTGGCTGTCGCTCTGGTCTGGCAGGCGCCCGACCACCATGTCGAAATCACCGCGCAACAGCGCCGGCAGCAAGGTGTCGCTGGTCCCGACTTCAAGGGAGATCCGCACCTTGGGGTGGTCGCGCTTGTAGGCCAGCACCGCCTTGGTCAGCAGGCCGGGCACCGGCCCCATGACACTGCCCACCCGGACCAGGCCCGAGGCACCGCGGGCCAGCTCGGCGATCTGTGCCTGGGCATGCTCGAACTCGTGCAGCGCGTTCTGCGCATAGCGAATCATCACCTCGCCATACAGCGTCGGCTGCATGCCGCGCGGCAGGCGCTCGAACAGGCGCACGCCCAGGCGTTCTTCCAGTTGCTGCAACAGCAGGCTGGCCGCCGGTTGCGTGGTGTGCATGGCCGCAGCGGCGCGGCGCAGGTTGCCAAATTCGCCCAGCGCGTTGAGCAAGGTGATCTGGCGGCTGGAAATCTTCAATGTGCCGAGCGATGGCGTCAGCGGCGGCGTGTCCGGGGGCATCTGAGACATATCAATTTCGATATCCCTACTTAGGAATTGGCGATTATGCCTGTATCGCTCGACAACCTACAGTCAGGTCTCCCACTGCCCGACCAGAACAAGAGTCCGCCATGAGCATACGCATTACCCACCTGAGCGTTCGTGACATCCGCTTCCCGACGTCGCTGTCGCTGGACGGCTCCGACGCCATGAACAGCGCCCCTGACTACTCGGCCGCCTACGTCGTGCTGCACACCGACGCCGCTGCCCTGGAAGGCCACGGCCTGACCTTCACCATCGGCCGTGGCAACGAGATCTGCGCGGCGGCGGTGCAGTCGCTGGCACCGATGATCGTTGGCCAGACCTTGGAAGACATCACTGCCGACATGGGCGCGTTCTGGCACCGCTTCACCGTCGGCGACAGCCAGCTGCGCTGGCTGGGCCCGGAAAAAGGCGTGATCCACCTGGCCACGGCGGCCATCATCAACGCCATTTGGGACCTGTGGGCCAAGCACGAAGGCAAACCGGTGTGGAAGCTGCTGGCCGACATGACCCCTGAGCAACTGGTACGTTGCCTGGACTTCAGCTACGTGACCGACGTGCTGACCCCCGAAGAGGCCATCGCCCTGCTCCGCCGCCAGGCGCCAGGCAAGGCCCAGCGCGAAGCGCAAATGCTGCGCGAAGGCTACCCCGGCTACACCACCGCACCCGGCTGGCTCGGCTACAGCGAAGAGAAGATGCGCCAACTGGCACGTGAGGCGGTGGCAGACGGCTGGACCCACATCAAGCAAAAAATCGGCGCTGACCTTGAAGAAGACATCCGCCGCGCCAGCATCCTGCGCGACGAAATTGGCTGGGAACGCACCCTGATGATGGACGCCAACCAGGTCTGGAGCGTCGATGAGTCGGTGGCCAACATGCGCCGTCTGGCGGCGTTCGAGCCACTGTGGATCGAAGAACCCACCAGCCCGGATGACATCCTCGGCCACGCCGCCATCCGCGAGCGCATCGCACCCATTGGCGTGGCCACCGGTGAGCACTGCCACAACCGGGTGATGTTCAAGCAGATGTTCCAGGCCGGCGCGCTGGACTTCTGCCAGCTGGACGCAGCCCGCCTGGGTGGCCTCAACGAGGTGCTGATCGTGCTGCTGATGGCCGCCAAGTACGATGTGCCGGTCTGCCCGCATGGCGGCGGGGTCGGGCTGTGCGAATATGTGCAGAACATTGCCTTGTTCGACTACATCGCCGTGTCGGCCTCGCTGCACAATCGGGTGCTGGAATACGTCGATCACCTGCACGAACACTTCCTCGACCCGGTGGTGATCCGCCGCGGTCGCTACATGCCACCGCAGCGCCCGGGCTACAGCATCGAAATGCACGCTGACACCCTGGAGCGCTACCAGTACCCCAATGGCGCGGTGTGGCTCGACATCAACCGTTCCTGACCTACCCACCTCGGTGTGCCGCCATTGGCGCGGCACACCACCAGCACTTTTCACGGGGAAAAAACAATGACAATCCTCACTGGCACGACAGCGGCCGCCGCGCCTGCCGTCGCTACCGAACAGCGCCTTAACAGCCTGTTGCTGCGCAAATTGATGCCGCTGCTTATCGTCGTCTACGTGATGAGCTTTCTCGACCGCACCAACATCGCCCTGGCCAAGGCCAGCATGGGCATCGACCTGGGCCTGTCGGCGGCGGCCTATGGGCTGGGCGCGGGCTTGTTCTTCCTGACCTATGCCTTGGCCGAAGTGCCGAGCAACCTGATCATGCACCGGGTCGGCGCGCGCTTCTGGATCACCCGCATCATGATCACCTGGGGCCTGCTCTCGGCGGGCATGGCGTTCGTCCAGGGCGAAACCTCGTTCTACATCATGCGCCTGCTGCTGGGGGTGGCCGAAGCCGGCCTGTTCCCTGGCGTCATGCTGTACCTGACGTACTGGTTTGACCGCGAACAGCGTGCCCGTGCCACCGGCTACTTCCTGCTGGGGGTATGCGTGGCCAACATCCTCAGCGGGCCGCTGGGCGGCGCCCTGCTGGAAATGGACGGCGTGCTGGGCTGGCACGGCTGGCAATGGCTGTTCGTGCTCGAAGGCCTGCCTGCGGTGGCCCTGGCCTACGTGGTGTGGAAAAAACTGCCCGATGGCCCGGCATCGGCGCCCTGGCTGTCAGCCGCCGATGCCCAGGACATCGAGCGCCGCCTGAACGCCGAACGGGCTGCGGCGCCGCAACAAAGCAAGCTGGGGCAGATGTTTCGCGACAAGCAGATCTGGTTGGCGATCGCGGTGTACTTCGTGCACCAGATCACCATCTACACGGTGATCTTCTTCTTGCCTGGCATCATCGGCACCTATGCCGCGCTGTCGCCCTTCCAGGTCGGGTTGCTGACCTCGGTGCCGTGGATTGCCGCCGCCATTGGCGCTGCGACATTGCCCCGCCTGGCGACTTCGCCCAATCGTTGCCGCACCTTGCTGTTCTTCGGGTTGCTGACCATGTCGGCCGGGCTGCTGCTCGCCTCGCTGTCCAGTTCGTTCATCGGCCTGATCGGGTTTTCGCTGACCGCGCTGATGCTGTTCGTGGTGCAGTCGATCATCTTCGTCTTCCCCTCCAGCCGCTTGAGCGGCAACGCGCTGGCGGCGGGCCTGGCCTTCGTCACCACGTGCGGCCTGCTTGGCGGCTTCGTCGGGCCGTCGGTGATGGGCCTGATCGAGCAGGCAACCGGCAGCACCCGCAACGGCTTGTGGATCATCGCCTCGATGCTGGTACTGGCGGCATTGATCAGCACCCGCTTGCGCCAGGGGCAGGAACAGTAGGCAGACGGGCACCCGCAACAGGGGCCGCAAAGTGGCCCCTGTTACCATTCACCCTCGACTGCTACCCCACTGGCCGGCCGCAACGCAGCTCCAGCGCCTGCGCCAGCTTCTCCAGAGCCTGTTGCAGCGCATCGAGCCCTTCCCCCACCCACCGCAGCGCCAGGTATTGCTGATGACGCACCTGCAGGCTGTGTTGCCCGCCCGGGACCACACGCAAGGCGGTGCCTGACAGCGCCGCCACGATGCCATCCAACGGCACTGGCCGGCGTAACCGCAGCCACAGGGTCCAGCCACCCTCGGGCATCTGGAAGGAGACCTGCTCACCCAGTTGCAACCTGAGTTGTTGGCCTAGGCACTCCATGCGCCATTGCAGTTCTGCGCGCAGCTTTTCTGACTGGCGTTCGATTTCGCCTTTGCCAAGCATCAGCGCCAGCGCCTGCAGCCGCAAGGGCGCAAGCTGAAACGCACGCTGGGCGAAGGCCTCGGTCAGCGTTGCATGCCGCCCCAGCACATAGGCGTAGGGCGCTTCGCCGCCCACCGCAGCTTCGAACGAGCCCATCATCAACAGCCAGCGCGGGTCGACCCAATCGCGCAAGCGCGCAGCCGGCGGCCCGCTGAAGCACAACTCGCTGTCCAGGTCATTCTCCAGCAACCACACCGGGTACTCGCCCAGCAGTTGGCCTATCTGCTGCTGGTCGTGCTGCGACATCAGCCGGCCCTGGGGCATGCTCAGGCAGGACGGCATGATCAGCATGCCCACCGGCTCCGCGCTGAGCAAACCCGCCAACGCCTGCAGGTCTGCAGCGCCGTATGCGTTCAGTGGCACCTCAAGCACGCGCATGCCGCAACGCTGCAACGCGCGCAGCACTTGCCAGCAGCACGGCGAGCACACCAGCACGGTGCCCCCGCGCAGGGCCAGCGCCGCCAGCACAACCTCAAGCAACGCCTGTACGTCGGGGGCAAGATGCACCTCTTCGGCACGCCAGTAATGGCTGGATGAGCGGGTATAGCGTTCGGCCAGCGCATTACGCAGCCGCGCGCTGCCGACCTCCTCCAGCGGGGCAGCCGCCCAAGCCCGCTGGCGTGCCAGGCGCCGCTCGTGGGTAAACAATGAACGTTCCAGCATGGGCTGCGTCGGTACGTTGCTTAGCCCGCTCGGTGCTGGCAACGGCGGGCCATCCGGCTGCACATCCACGCGCACGAAGTAGCCCGACCTCGGCACGCAATGCACACGGCCCTCCTCTTCAAGCAGGCTGTAGGCGCTCTGCACAGTGGCCAGCGATACGCGCAAGCGCCGGGACAGCGTGCGCAACGAGGGCAGGCGCCATGGCTCAAGCCCCTGGGCCTCGTCGATCAGCGATTCGAGGTAGTGATACACCTTGCGATAGGCGTAGTCGCCCGGCAGCGATCGACCCATCAGGGCAAGCCCTCTAGGCCAGGTCGTCCCGCTACGAACGGCGCCGGCAACAATTTCAGGTGCACATCACGCCGGGCCAGGTTCGCCATCAAGCGCCTGGACGCGGGTTGCAGACGCCCCTCATAAATCGCCCGCAGTTGCACAAGTGCCAAGCCACTGGTATTCACCAGCCAGTCCTTCACCGCATCGGGGCACGGTTTACCTTGCAAGGCCCGATGCAGGTAGGGCAACGCCACCTGCATGTCGGGATGACGGCATTGCAGAAAACGTTCAAGGCCCTTGCCCTGCCTGGCAAAGGGGCTGAACAACAGGCATACCAGCTGGGTCTGGCTGATGCCGTAGGCTTTGCCCGGATGCCCCGAAGCTGGCTCGCGCTGCCCATCGAAAGCGCAAGGGCCGGCCAGCCGCAACGCCTGTCGATGGCCCATTGGCTCGCTGCAACGGGCGCGCAGTTCGTGCAGCTGTGCCAGGGCCTTAGGGTCGATGAAGGCCGCCAGCGGCCAGGCGTCCTGGTCAGGGTCAAGGCGGCAGCCGAGCATGAGGTCGAGCTGCTCTTGTTCAAGCAGATGCGGCAGCAAGTCATCGATAGCGATCACCCGCAACGTGGCATCCTCCGCGACTACGCGGCAGGGGTCGCCTACAGGCTCCAGGGGTGACCCGGCAACCCCCTGCAACCTGCCCAGCCCGCTGGCCAATGTCGCCAGGCACTGATGCAGCAGATGGGGCCCGCGCTCCCCTGCCTGGCACAGGCTACGCCGGGCCCAGGCCAGGTAACGGCGTCGCTGCCGGGCAGGTACTGCGGTAATCAGCACATCCGCACGCGACTGCGCCTGCAGCGCGACACCCACGGCACCCGCCAGCTCCAGATGCAGCCGGCTGCCCAGCAGGGCTTCGGGCCGGGCATCGACCCCGTGCCCGAACATCAGCATGGCATTGCGTGCCAGGGCCCAGCGCTCGGTCGACGCCGAGGGCCGACGATTGAACGGCACCACCTCGCAGCCTTCGGTCATCTGCAGTTGTACCCGCGGGTCATCCTGCATGAACAAGGCGTTGAAGCTGCGTTCATGGTTGTCCAGCGCGGCATTGCCGGCAGTCGGCAGGTTGACCACCAGTACCCGCAACTGGAAGGTCACCGGGGCGCGCAAGGCAATACTCAACTGGGCTGCGCGCAGAATGGCCAACAGGTGGGCACTTCGGCGGTCATTGCCCTGCAGTACCAGCAAACGGAATGTGCCGATGTATTCGGGGCCACCGGCAGCCACCAGCAGCCGCTGTATCAGCAACTGCACAGACGCGCGCTGCGCCTGGGACATATGGCTCAACAAGCGTTCCAACACTTGCTGGTAGATATAGTGCATCGCCTGTTCGTGGATAGCGCTCACGTAATCACCTCATCAACTTCATGCATTCATTACAGGGTCAACTGCACACCGTGTAGTGCATCGATCCTGAAGAATTTCCCTACAAGTCTTGGGAAGTAACGATGTGACATGCTCTGTCGCCAAGCCATCGAAAAAAATGCCCCACACTGATGACAGGCTGCCGCCATACACTGCCCTGGCTCGGGCATAGCCATGCTCATTCCACGCTCCTTGCGCAAACTATCACTAGGCCATTATCGAGAGTTGCACATCGAATAGAAGATACAGATGAGGGTAAAAAAACCATTCAGCCAGTGCGCCAACACACAATGAATGGAACACTGCAAGCGTTCAACTTCAAATCTCTTCCAGGATATTACCGCAATAAACGGTAACCCCTTGAAGTATGTAGTCCACGTATTATTAATTTGTAGGATGCATCTGATTATCTACAAGTATCACGCTGAAAATGTGCAGCCGCAAAACACAAAAACCCGGGACTGTGCCCGGGTTCCTGTTGTCGTCAATGTCAGATCACGCAGGCTGCGCCATATCCAGCACCACCCGCCCCCCGCAAGGGCATTCATCCATATACCGATGTGCCTCGACCACCTGATCGAACGGATACACCTTGATGATCTGCGGCGTCAGCAGTTGGTCGGCGGTGAACTGGTTGATATCGCGCAAGGCACGCTGCAGCGCAACCTGGTCCTGGCTGATGCCCAGTTCCGGTTTGCCGGTAAAGTTACCGATGCAGTGCACATAGAACTGGATGTTCTTCTGGAACGCCGCACAAGCCGGGAATGGCGTCTGGTTGCCACCTTGCAGGCCATACAACACCAGGCTGCCTCGGGGTGCCAGGACATCGCCGAGCAGCGACATCTGCGGCCCACCCATGCCATCGAGGACCATGTCCACGCCGCGACCGTCGGTGTACTTACCGATCTGTAGCAGCAGGTCCTGCTCCTCGGTGACGATCACTTTGTCCGCCCCCAGCCCCAGCAAGTACTCGCGTTGCTCGGGCGCCTTGGTGGCGGCAAACACTTTCAGCCCCAGGGCCTTGCCCAGTTGCACGAACGCAGGCCCTGCACAGTGGCTGGCATCGGTGACCAGCGCCGTTTGCCCGGCCTTGGCGCGGGCCAGGTCGACATAGGCAAAGTAGGCGATCAGCAGCGGCGTGTAGTGCACGCTGGCTTCGATCGGCGTGAGGATATCCGGATACCGGGTGATTGCCGTGCGTGGCAGCACGATCACGTCGCCGTATACCGGGTGATCATTGGCGCTGGTGGCCGGGAAGCTGGCGACCCGGTCGCCCACCGCAATGTCCTCGACCCCTTCGCCTACAGCTGTCACCACCCCGGCCATTTCATGACCGATCCCCGCCGGCAGGCGGGCCTGGGAGGGGGCCAGGTTCTGACGCCAGAGCACGTCATACCAGCTGACGCCGATTGCCTCGACGCGGATCTGCACCTCGTCGGCGGCGGGCGACGGTTCGGCCTGCTCCTCGCAACGGAGCACATCGGCAGCGCCGAACTTGTGGAATCGGATCATGCGGGACATCGCATACCTCGCCTTGTGAACCTCTAATACCACGGACTTTATCCGGGCTTTGGCCGTTAGACCATCAGTGGTCATTAATAGTCGACATGCTTGTCATCGATTGGGCACCTGACATTCCTATGAATTGGCACCCGGAAATCGGTGCAGGGTAACAGCCTTTGGCCTTAAGATTCACCCCTGCCCCACTTTAGGCGAAGCGCACCGATGAATCGAAACGACCTGCGTCGTGTAGACCTCAACCTGCTGATCGTGTTCGAAACGCTGATGCACGAGCGCAGCGTGACCCGTGCTGCCGAGAAGCTATTCCTCGGCCAGCCGGCCATCAGCGCGGCCCTGTCGCGTCTGCGCAACCTGTTCGACGACCCGTTGTTCGTGCGCACTGGCCGCAGCATGGAGCCTTCGGCACGGGCGCATGAGATCTTTGCCCTGCTCTCTCCGGCGCTGGACTCCATCTCCACCGCCGTCAGCCGCGCCGCCGAGTTCAACCCGGCCACCAGCAATGCGGTGTTCCGCATCGGCCTGTCGGACGACGCCGAATTCGCCCTGCTGCCGCAACTGCTCAAGCGTATCCGCGCCGAAGCGCCGGGTATCGTGTTGGTGGTGCGCCGGGTCAATTACCTGCTGATGCCTACCTTGCTGGCCTCGGGCGAAATCTCGGTGGGGGTCAGCTACACCAGCGAGCTGCCCGCCAACGCCAAGCGCAAGGTGCTGCGCCGCAGCAAGCCGAAACTGCTGCGTGCCGACAGCGTGCCGGGCAGCATCACCCTGGATGACTTCTGCGCCCGGCCGCATGCGTTGGTGTCGTTCGCCGGCGACCTGTCCGGGTTCATCGATGAAGCGCTCGAAGAAATTGACCGCAAGCGCCACGTGGTGCTTGCGGTGCCGCAGTTCAACGGGCTGGGGAGTTTGCTGGCGGGGACCGATATCGTTGCCACGGTACCGGACTACACGGCGGATGCACTGACGGCTGCGGGGGGCTTGCGGGCGGAAGATCTGCCGATTGAAGTGCGCAGTTTCGAGCTGCACATGGCTTGGCGCGGGGCGCAGGATAACGACCCGGCTGAGCGATGGTTGCGGTCGCGGATACAGATGTTCTTTGGCGACCCTGAGAGTCTCTAGGCGTCGTCGGGCAGGCTGTTTAGCTGATCATTTCTGCCTTTCCAGAAACCATGGAGCTCCATTCACTTCCAGTGGATTGCTCCATTGGGGGCACATCTGAGGGCATGCTTTAGATGGTTTGAAAAGGATGCCCCCAACCTAAGGTGTAACATTCCCCCGTGTCGAAAAAATCACAAGCCGCTGTTCCCAAACCGCCGTAAAGCGCTCTCCGATCCACTTCGATCAATGGCTGAATGTCCAACAAAGTCAAAACCCGGCGGATCAGTTCGAAATACTCCTTTGCGATTTCCAGAATGTTCCGAAGCCCGAGAACCCGGTCGATTTTTTCAATGGAATATGTATTGGCCGGACGATCTCTTCGACTGAAACTGCTTGAACGAAAATATCAATCGGCCCTATTTCTGAAGGGCGTACGCAGGGTTCGTGGACGTTCAACTCGATCTACCAAGCTATCGAAGCTGCGAGTGCAGGTTCAGGTCTGACGTATATACCGGAAGAGCTAGCACGGCCTTACATCGAGAACGGTAACCTGCAAGTCGTGCTCAATGACTGGGCGCCGAGCGTTCCTGGGCTTCATATCTTCTACGCAAACCACCGCCAATCTTCGCCCGCACTGTCGCTGATCGTTGAGGCACTGCGCTTGCGGCGTTGAACAAACGTGCCGGTGCCTTGCGTTCATGAGCGTAAAACTGATGTGCTCAGCGCCACTCTCTTACAGACCACACACTCATGAAGAATCGGTCATCGACCCCGCGAGTGCTGAGTTGAACTGGTTCGGTTTCGACTGAGACTCTGGACAGAATCATCGACTGGATTGTCTTCATGTACTTCTGAAAATGTGCAGACGCCATACGGCTTCGATATGCCGCCTCATCTACATAGATCCCGAAGAAGTGCAGCCAATTTGGGTGTTCTTTTTCCGCCACCGAGTAATAACCCGCAGATCCGGTTCCTGTCCACGCGGGGCCTTGGCCTGGATTACTGAGCGCTGCTCACGGATTCATTCTGAAAACGCCAGTTATCAGCTGCAACCTAGTGCCATAGGCTCCCACACTGAACACCGGCTTCAGCCACACCTACTGCGAATGGAGACGTTGATGAACACTAAAACCCCCACCGCAACGGGAGCTGGAATAGAACTCTCCCGACGACAAGTGCTGATAGGGACCGCAGGTACTGCAGTCACGGCCGTATTAACAAAGGTCGATGATGCCCAAGCGACTGCCAACACGAAATCAGCAGCGCAGAGCCCGCCTGGCAGTCATGTGACGTTTACCCTCAACGGGCGGCGAGTTGCCTTGGATGTCGACAACCGCAGCACGCTCCTGGACGTCCTTCGAGAAAGGCTGCATTTAACCGGCACCAAGAAGGGTTGTGACCACGGTCAGTGCGGTGCTTGTACGGTGATCGTAGAAGGTCGACGAATAAACGCATGCCTCACGCTTGCGGTCATGCATGAAGGTGACAGCATCACCACCATTGAAGGGCTCGGTACGCCGGACAACCTGCACCCTCTGCAAGCGGCATTCATCAAGCACGACGGCTACCAATGCGGTTACTGCACGCCTGGACAGATTTGCTCGGCAGTCGCGATGCTTGAAGAGATAAAGGCCGGCATACCCAGCCACGTCAGCAGCGATTTGATCGCCAGGAGCACCGTCACAGCCGCTGAGATTCGCGAGCGCATGAGTGGAAACATCTGCCGTTGCGGGGCGTACTCCAACATTGTCGATGCCATTCACGAGATAGCCGGAGGTGAGGCATGAAATCCTTTACTTACGAACGGGCCACCTCTTTGCAGCAAGCGGTTAACGCCGCAGCCAATAACCCGGGTGCCCGATTCATCGCCGGCGGCACCAATTTGCTCGACTTGATGAAACTGGAAATAGAAATCCCTCAGCACCTGATAGATGTAAACGGACTGGCGCTCGATGAAATCACCCCGACCGAGGACGGCGGGCTAAGGATCGGCGCAATGGTGCGTAACACTGACTTGGCTGCTGCGCCTCAGGTGCGTCGAGACTACGCCGTACTATCCAAGGCGCTGCTCGCGGGAGCGTCAGGGCAGTTGCGCAACAAAGCCACAACGGCAGGCAATCTATTGCAACGCACCCGGTGCGCCTACTTTTACGATACCAATCAGCCTTGCAATAAGCGGCGTCCGGGTGCCGGCTGCTCTGCAATCGGTGGCGCCAGTCGGCAACAAGCGATCGTCGGGGTCAGCGATGCCTGCATTGCCAGCCATCCCAGTGACATGGCTGTGGCGATGCGAGCATTGGGCGCAAGGGTAGAAACACTCAACTCGGACGGCCAAGTTAGAACGATTGATCTCGCCGACCTTTACAGCGCACCGGGGACCACCCCACATATCGAGAACATCCTGAACAACGGCGAACTGATTACTGCCGTGACGCTGCCTAAACCTTTAGGGGGCGAGCATATCTACTACAAGGTTCGTGACCGCGCCTCCTACGCGTTTGCGCTGGTGTCTGTCGCGGCGATCGTACTGCCAGACCGGACGGGGCAACTCGCCCTGGGAGGCGTGGCGTACAAGCCTTGGCGAAGTGAAGAGGCCGAAGCTTATCTGCCTGATGGCGCGAAGGCCGTAGCCACACATTTGCTGGCTGCCGCTAATCCCACCGCGCAGAACGCCTTCAAGATCAAACTGGCGGAACGGACAATTGGCCTTGCGCTTTCCACCGCATCTTCCTAAGCGACACCACCGGCATTGCACGGCTGCGGTCGATTGACCAGGAGTAAGCCTCATGAAGTTTGATACGCCTGCAAGCACCAATCCCATTGATCAAATGAAGGTGATTGGTCAACCCAAAGATCGAGTTGAAGGCAAACTGAAAACAACCGGCACGGCGACCTATGCTTACGAACAACAGGCCGCTGTCAGTCCCCCCGCCTACGGCTATGTCGTCGGTTCAGCAATCGGCAAAGGTCGAATTTCCTCAATTGATTCGAGCGAAGCACGCCAAGCCAGCGGCGTGATTACAATCGTCACCTATGAGAATGCGGGTCAACTGGACAGGGGCGAATTTTACGTTGACCGCGCACTTGCCGGCCCAAAGATCGATCACTATCACCAGGCCGTAGCCATTGTCGTCGCACAGACGTTTGAACAAGCCAGGGCTGCTTCGGCTCTGCTTCGGGTCTACTACGTAAGAGAGCCTGGGGCCTACGACCTCGCAGCACAGAGAGCGTCAGCCAAGACACCCGCGCCGGGTGCGTTCGGCCCTCCTCCGCACACCACGATCGGGGATTTCGAAGGCGCGTTCAAGCAGGCAGCCGTCACCCTCGACGGCCATTACACTACCCCGGATCATGCCCACGCGATGATGGAGCCTCACGCCACCATCGCTCAGTGGCAGGGAGAAAAACTGACGCTATGGACATCCATTCAGCAGATGAACTGGGGTGTCAGAGACCTGGCTAAAACGCTAGGCATCTCCAAAGACGACATTCACCTGATCTCGCCCTACATCGGCGGCGGCTTTGGTGGAAAAGGCACCATCCTGTGCGACGCCGTATTGGCGTCTCTTGCCGCTAGAGCGGCCGGGCGCCCGGTGAAAGTAGCACTCCCCCGCCCGCTCATGTTTAACAACCTGACCCATAGACCCGCGACGATTCAAAGAATCCGGCTCGGTGCAAATCCGGACGGCACCCTCACTGCCATCGGCCACGAGAGCTGGTCTGGCAATCTGCGCGGTGGTCGCACTGAAGCGGCCACCGCATCGACCCGAACGTTGTATGCGGGCGCAAACCGCATGACACGCTTGTATCTCGCCGAACTCGACCTTGCCGAAGGTAGCGCCATGCGCGCGCCCGGTGAAGCTCCAGGCATGATGGCACTGGAAATTGCCATGGACGAAATGGCTGAGAAACTGGGGATGGATCCTGTGAAGTTTCGCGTCATCAACGACACTCAGGTAGACCCGGAGCAGCCTGATCGCCGGTTCTCTCAGCGCCAGTTAGTCGAATGCCTGCATACGGGAGCCGATCATTTTGGCTGGGCTCGGCGTAGTACCCAACCGGCTAAAGAACTGCATGACGGTTGGTGGGTCGGGCTGGGGATGGCGTCGGCGATTCGAGGAGCACCCACGACAAAATCCGCTGCTCGCGTGCGACTTGATCGCAAAGGCATGGTCACCGTTGAAACCGACATGACTGATATTGGCACCGGCTCTTACACAATCATTGCTCAAACGGCTGCGGAAATGATGGGCGTGGACATGGACAAGGTAAACGTCTACCTGGGCGACTCAAGATTTCCGGAATCATCGGGTTCAGGCGGCCAATGGGGCGCAGCCTCATCCACGGCGGGCGTCTATGCTGCTTGTGTGAAACTTAGAGAAGCCGTCGCAACCAAGTTGGGCCTCGATCCGACAAAAACCGAATTTATCGATGGCCACGTCCGTGAAGGGTCGAAAAACCTGCCATTGGCACAAGCGACAAAAGACGGCGACTTGCAGGCCGAAGACGTCATGGAGTTTGGCGACTTGGCTAAGCAGTATGCCCAACAAACCTTTGGCGCTCACTTCGTAGAGGTTGGTGTAAACGCGGCCACCGGAGAAATTCGCATTCGCCGCCAGCTGGCAGTGTGCGCAGCAGGCAGAGTACTCAACCCTAAAACAGCACGCAGTCAGATTATCGGGGGAATGACCATGGGCGCAGGTGCAGCGCTGATGGAAGAAATGGTAGTGGATCATCGCTTGGGCTTTTTTGTTAATCACGATCTGGCGGGCTACGAAGTGCCGGTACATGCCGACATCCCCCACCAGGAGGTTATTTTCCTGGATGAAGTTGACGCCTATGCGACTCCGCTGAAGGCTAAGGGTGTCGGCGAACTCGGTATTTCAGGAGCGGCAGCGGCGATTGCCAACGCTGTTTATAACGCCACCGGCATTAGGGTTCGTGATTACCCCATTACGCTCGACAAGTTGATTGACCACTTGCCCGCTGTGGGCTGACCTTACCGCTTTTTGCTTCGGAGTCATCAATGCAACTGAGCCGCACGAACCTGGCAGATATTGTTTATTTCCTCGCCATCGCTCGGCATCAAAGCTTCAGAAAGGCGGGTCTGGACGTGGGCATCAGCGCGTCTGCACTGAGCCATGCCATGAAAGGGCTGGAGACACGGCTTGGTGTTCGACTGCTCAATCGCACCACCCGAAGCGTGACACTCACAGCAGCTGGTGAGGAGCTGCAAAGCCTCATCAGCACCCCGGTCAATGATATCGGACAGGCGCTAGAGACCCTGAACCGGCTACGCGATGAGCCAGCCGGGCGTATCCGCCTGAACGTGTTGAGCGATGGCGCAAAACTGCTGCTCGGCCCCGTTCTTCCGGTTTTCATTGATCGCTATCCGGACATCGAGGTTGACCTCACCGTGACTAACCGAATGGTCGATATTATCGGCGACGGCCACGATGCAGGGATTCGTTTCGGCGGGACGGTGCCCGAAGACATGATCGCTCAACGACTCTCTCCCGATGTGGCATGGGCCGTCGTTGGCGCGCCTGATTACCTTGAGCGATTCGGCACCCCGCTACATCCGGAAGAGCTGTACCAACATCGTTGTTTACGCGTGCGTCTGGGGAATGCACACATTTACCACTGGCAATTCTCGAAGGAGGATCAACAGATGGAGATAGACGCGCCGGGCGCCATCACTATCGATGAGACCCGCGTTGGTGTGGCGATGGCAATGCGCGGCGCCGGCTTGATGTATGTTCCTGCGAAGGTCGTCGAACGACAGATCGCGGAAGGCTCCCTGCGGCGAGTCCTTGAGGACTGGACTCACCATGACCCAGGCTTTCACATCTACTACTCAAGCTTCAGACAAGTTCCCGTAGGCATTCGCCTACTGATTGACCTCATCCGCGAACTCGAACCCATGGGGCCACTCCCCTAGCGACTCAGCTCGCCTGGCGCTTGGTGAACACATCGCTGAATACCGGCACGGCTGAGAAGGCGTTAGGCCATCCAGCATAGAACGCCAAATGTGAAAGCAATTCGGAGGCCTCGGTCTGCGTCAGGCCATTGTCCATCGCACGATTAAGGTGGTAACCGATCTGCGCAACCTGACCGTTTGCAACTAACGTCGTAACAGTAATCAGACTACGGTCTCTGGGCGCAAGACCCGGACGCAGCCAGAGATCGTTGAATAACGCACTGGTGGTGAATTTCACTAACCCTGGCGAAACCGGGCCAACAGATTTGTCGACAGCTGCAACGCGTGCGTCTTCGGCAGCCTGATCGATAGGCAATAGCACGGGCGACACCGGCGCCAGTTGGTCAGAGGCTATGCCGTGCTTGCTAAACACCTCTTTGGCAATCGGCGCTGCTCCAGCGGCGTTACCCCAACCCGAATAAAACGCGAGATGGTTGATAGTTTCGGACAACTCCAAAGGCGTCACCCCGTTCTTCAACGCCAGATCCAGGTATGCCGCCAGCTCAGTTGTCTGACCTCGCGCAATCAGCACGGCGACCGTTGCCAGGCTCCGGTCACGGGGAGACAACTCTGGGCGTTTCCAGACCTCACCGAGCAGTAATGTGTCAGCGTTGTGAGCCATTACCGGTGATGCGGCGTGTATATCGGCTGAATTTGACATGTGCGAAATTTCCTTAGTCCGCGCCCCCTCGGGGGTGGCGCATGCAGACAAGCACAGCGCTAAGCCTGCTGCTGCAAATGTTCGAATAATCATAATGAAGCGCCGTACTGGGCTTCGGTAACCGGCTCAAGCCACTCGACATTTTTGCCGTCAAGCGTCTCTTGAATGGCCATGTGAGTCACGCCGGTCGTGCTCGTTGCGCCATGCCAATGCTTGACGCCAGGCGGCGTCCATATCACGTCTCCAGGCTTGATGACCTGTTTATCAGCGCCCTCTTGTTGAACCCATCCGGTGCCCATAGTGACCACCAACATTTGTCCCAACGGGTGGGTATGCCACATCGATCGCGCACCCGGTTGAAAGGTCACATACCCTGCCGAGACTTTCGACGGTGCCCGTGGGGCGAAGAGAGGGTCAATTCGTGCATGCCCCACAAAATTAGTTGGCGGCCCGATTACGGATGCCTGCTCGCCATTTCTCACGATCGTCATGGATTGCTCGGAGGGGGCATCAGCAGCGCAGGCGTTAAATGCGACGGTGACCAACAGGGCGACTGCAGGCATGGCTGCTCTTGGGCGCATCGCTAGCTCCTTGCAGAATGAATAGAGTTGCGACCAACGTAGTTGATGTCTCTACGTTCAACTACCGGCCGTTTGGTTTATGCACCGATGAGCAACGCTCAACAATAGGCAGGTGTGCGCTCAGCCAAACACTGCCATTGGCAGGTTGCTGATTCATGAGCACAGCTCAATGGTACGTCCTGACTTGCATTGTTTTTCCCAGGTAGCCATTGCATTAGTCTGGACGCCCAGCCAAAGCACCTGAGTGGGAGCTCCGATTTTTTCCATGAATCAAATGGACGTTATTTCCCAAAAGCCCGAGCAACAAGAATCACAAGTGTCGGATATTCATCAGGATCATGGTCTGCGCGTCTTGCTGATTCTGAGCCTGTTGATGGCGTTCGCCTCCATCTCCACCGACCTGTACCTTCCAGCCATGCCGGAAATGGCACAGGCACTAAACGTAAGTGGGGGGGCTTTGCAATTCACTGTCACGGGCTACCTCATTGGATTGTGTCCGCTCCATGAAGCCCACATTCCAAGCGACTACCTGAAGCCCGATGCTGCGCTCCCGATTTCTTTCTGGAGCCAGTCCGCCATGATGCGTCCCGACAGCAAAGTCGA